>JAJXVM010000090.1 GCA_021782135.1 Myxococcales bacterium
GGCCGCCCTGCCGGAGCGGCAGGCGGAGGCCGCCGGCATCCGCACCGCGGTGGTGGGGCAGGCCGACGTGGAGGGCGCGCTCCAGCTCGCCGGCCGGCTCGCCTTCGACGACCGCCGGGTGGCCCACGTCTTCTCGCCGGTGACCGGGCGGGTCACGCGCGTGCTCGCGCCCCTGGGCGCGCGGGTGCGCCGGGGACAGCCGCTGCTCGCCCTGGCCTCGCCCGACGTCGGCCAGGCCTTCGCCGACCTCGCCAAGGCCCAGGCCGACCGGGTGGCGGCCGAGCACGAGCGCCGGCGGCAGCAGGAGCTGGTGGCCGCCCACGCCGGGGCGGTGAGGGACCTCGAGGCGGCCGAGGACGCCTGGCGCAAGGCCCGCGCCGAGGAGGAGCGCGCCCGCGCCCGCACCCGGCTACTCTCGGCCGGCGACCTCGACCAGGTGACCCAGGAGTACCTGCTCCGCAGCCCCATCGACGGGACGGTGGTCGCCCGGGCCGTCAACCCCGGGCTGGAGGTGCAGGGGCAGTGGTCCGGCGCGCAGAACGCCCCCGAGCTCTTCACCGTGGGCGAGCTCGATCGGCTCTGGATCCTGGCCGACGTCTACGAGCTCGACCTGCCGCTGGTGCGCTCCGGGCAGCAGGTGACGGTGCGCTCCGCGTCGGCCCCGGGCGAGGTCTTCCGCGGGACGGTGGCCTGGGTCTCGGACGCGCTCGATCCGGTGCAGCGCACCGCCCGCATCCGCTGCGACGTCGAGAACCCGGGCCGGCGGCTCAAGCCGGAGATGGTGGAGCGGGTGACGGTCTCGATCCCGGGGCGCAGGCTGGTCACCGTGCCGCGCGACGCGCTGGTGCGGCGCGGCGACTCCACGGTGGTGTTCGTCGCCACCGCCCGGGACGGCGAGCTGCGCTTCCGCGAGCGGCAGGTCACCGCCGACGAGGAGCGGGCCGAGGGGCCGGTGCCGGTGCTCTCCGGGCTCGCGCCCGGGGAGCGGGTGGTGGTGGACGGAACCATGTTCGTGCTGGGGATGCTGTGATCAAGCGGCTCGTCGCCTTCTCGCTGGAGAACCGGGCCCTGGTGGCCGCGCTCGCGCTGGTGCTCGTCGTCGGCGGGCTCTTCGCCTTCCGCCGCCTGCCCATCGAGGCCTACCCGAACCCGGTGCCGCCGCTGGTGGAGGTCATCGTCCAGCCCAACGGCTGGAGCGCGGAGGAGGTGGAGCGGTACGTCACCATCCCGCTCGAGATCGGCCTCTCCGGCATGCCGGGGCTGGACCACATCCGCAGCCAGTCGCTCTTCGAGCTCACCGACGTGAAGTGCTACTTCCGCTGGGGCACGAGCTACGCCGAGGCCCGGCAGGAGGTGATCAACCGGCTGCAGTTCATCCAGCTGCCGGCCGGCATGCAGGCCCAGATCTCTCCCTGGAACGCGGTGGGCGAGGTCTTCCGCTACA
Source organism: Myxococcales bacterium (assembly GCA_021782135.1). Lineage (GTDB taxonomy): Bacteria > Myxococcota > Myxococcia > Myxococcales > Anaeromyxobacteraceae > Anaeromyxobacter_B. Next base: position 1,445 of record JAJXVM010000090.1, read on the forward strand.
CGCTCCAGGGCAAGGGGTACAGCCTGCGGGAGCTGAAGACCGCCGAGGACTGGATCCTGGAGCGCCAGTTCAAGCAGGTGCCGGGCGTCATCGACGTCACCAGCTTCGGCGGGGAGACGAAGGAGTACCACGTCGAGATCGACCCGCTGAAGCTCAAGGCCCGCGGGCTGACGCTGGCCCAGGTGAGCGCCGCGGTGGCCAACGCCAACCAGAACGTGGGCGGCCAGCGGCTCACCGTCGGGCAGCAGGCCTACACCATCCGCGGCCTGGGGCTCATCCGCTCGCTGCGCGACATCGAGGAGGTGGTGGTCCTCGAGCAGAAGGGCGTGCCGGTGCGAGTGCGCGACCTGGCCCGGGTGGTGGAGGGGCGCGCGCCGCGGCTCGGCATCGTGGGGAAGGACGCCGACGCCGACGTGGTGCAGGGCACGGTGCTCATGCGCTACGGCGAGGAGACCGAGAAGACGCTGCAGGGCATCTACCAGCGGCTCGACTACATCCGGAGGAACCACCTCCTCCCGCCGGGGATGGAGATCCGCCCCTACTACGACCGCAAGAACCTCATCTCCGTCACCACCCGCACGGTGATGGAGAACCTGCTCGTCGGCATGGTGCTGGTCTCGCTGGTGCTGCTCGCCTTCCTGGGGAGCGTGCGCGCCGCGCTCATCACCGCGGTGAACATCCCGCTGGCGCTGCTGTGCGCCTTCGTCGGCATGGTGGGCAGCGGCACGCCGGCCAACCTCATCAGCCTGGGGGCGGTGGACTTCGGCATCGTGGTGGACTCGACCGTGATCATGGTCGAGAACCTGATGCGGCACCTCGGCAGCCACGGCCACGGCTCGATCCTGGAGCGGATCCGCACCGCCGCCGGCGAGGTGGGGCGGCCCATGGCCTTCTCCACCCTCATCATCGGGATCGCCTTCCTGCCCCTCTTCACCATGACCGGGGTCTCGGGCGTGATCTTCTCGCCCATGGCGCACACCTACGCCTTCGCCATCGGCGGCGCGATCCTGCTCGCCCTCACCTTCACCCCGGTCCTCATCTCGAGGTTCGTGCCCGCCGACGAGGAGGAGCACGACACGGTGGTGATGCGGGCCTTCCGGCGCGTCTACCACCCGCTCTTCGAGATCGCCCTGCGCCGGCCGGCGCTCGGCGCCGCCGGGGCCCTCGCCGCCGTCGTCGCCTGCGTGGCCCTCTTCCCGCTGCTCGGCTCGGAGTACATGCCCAAGCTCGAGGAGGGGAACTTCTGGATCCGGGCCACCCTGCCCACCTCGATCTCCCTCGAGGAGTCGGCCCGCCACGTCGGCCGGATGCGCGAGATCCTGAAGGGCCACCCCGAGGTGCTGACGGTGGTCTCGCAGCTCGGGCGCCCCGACGACGGCACCGACGTGGCCGGCTTCCAGAACATCGAGCTCTTCGCGCCGCTGAAGCCCTTCGGCGACTGGCCGCGCGGCCTCACCAAGGAGAAGCTCACCCACCAGCTCTCGCAGGAGCTGGAGCGGAGCTTCCCGGGCGTGGTCTTCAACTTCTCCCAGTACCTCTCCGACAACGTCGAGGAGGCGCTCTCGGGCGTGAAGGGCGAGAACAGCGTCAAGGTGTTCGGCCCGGAGATCGCCGAGAACGAGGTGGCCGCCGACTCCATCGTGGACGTGATGGGCAAGGTCCGCGGCGTGCGCGACCTCGGCATGTTCCCCTCCCTCGGCCAGCCCACCATCCAGATCACGCCCGACCGGCAGCAGTGCGACCGCTACGGCCTCAACACCGGCGACGTCTCCGCCATGGTGCAGGCGGCCATCGGCGGGCAGGTGGTGACGCAGGTCTACGAGGGGGAGAAGAACTTCCCGCTCACCGTCCGCTGGCAGGAGCCCTTCCGCAACAGCATCTCGGCCATCCGCCAGATCCAGGTCGCCTCGCCGGACGGCAGCCAGATCCCCATCGGCCAGCTCGCCGCGGTGCGGCGCACCAACGGCCCGGCCATCATCTACCGCGAGGACGGCAGCCGCTACTCGCCGGTCAAGTTCTCGGTGCGCGGGCGCGACCTCGGCTCCACCATCGCCGAGGCGGAGCGGCAGATCGCCGCCCGGGTGAAGCTTCCGCCGCTCACCCACCTCGAGTGGGCCGGCGAGATCAACGAGCTCAAGGACGCCATGGGCCGGCTGCTGCTCATCGTCCCGCTCACGCTGCTGCTCATCGGGTTCCTGGTCTACACCGCCGTGAAGAACGGCATCGACACCGCGGTGGTGCTCATCTCCATCCCGGTGGCCTGCGCCGGCGGGCTGCTCGCGCTGCTCCTCACCGGCGAGGCCTTCTCGGTCTCGGCGGCCATGGGCTTCGTCTCCATCTTCGGCATCGCCATCCAGGACGCGATCCTGGTGGTCACCTACGCCCAGCGGCAGTGGGCCGACGGGCTCTCGCTGGAGGAGGGGGCGCGCGCCGCGGCCCTGCAGCGCTTCCGGGCCGGGCTCATGACCACCCTCGTCGCCACCCTGGGGCTGCTCCCGGCGGCCCTCTCGAACGGCATCGGCGCCCAGACCCAGAAGCCGCTCGCCATCGTGGTCATCGGCGGCTCGCTCGCGCTCGCCCTGCTCACCCGGCTGGTCCAGCCGCCGCTGCTGGTCTTCGCGCACCGGCTCTTCGGCGGCGGGCTCACCCTGCAGCCGCGGCGGGCCGAGCACGGGGATTAGGCACGCGGGCGGGCGCCGGGCCGCTCGGCGCCATTCGCCGGCCGGTAGGTAGACAGCCGTGCGTTCCGCCCCCACAATGACGCCATGCCGACGCCGCGGGTCACGCGCCGCGCCTTCGAGGAGAAGAACCGGCTGGTCATCGACGGCCTGCGCGGGCTCACGCCCGAGGACCTCGAGGTGTGGGAGACCGGCCGCGACTGGCTGGCGCGCCGGACCCTCGACGGGGAGCAGGGCACCGCCCGCCGCCGCCACCCCCGGGCGCGCCTGGCCGTGCAGGCCTACCTGGCCGGCCACGGCGGCGCCTTCACCGACGACATCGGCTTCGGCGGCCTCGCGCTGCGGACCCACCGCAAGCCGCCGCTCCAGCGCGGCGACGAGGCCTACGTGCGGCTGCGCCTCTCCCGGCACTCGGTCTACCTCTCGGGCCGGGTGAGCTGGGCCGACGCCTCCCGGCTCGGCATCGTCATCGACGGCATCCACCCCGGGGACGCCCGGCTCCTGCAGGCCATGGTCTGCGAGAAGCTCCTCCACCGCTGGGACCGGCTGAACTAGCAGGGGCGTCCTCCCCGGCGTCCCGCTGGCCCCGCCGGCCGCGTTCCGAGGGACGAGCTCTCCACCGTCGTCCACCGCGAGATCACCGGTTTTCCACCGTCTATCCACGGTGATGGCCGTCGGGGTGCGCTGCTAGACTCCGCCGCACCCATGGCTCAGGACGATCTCGCCCGACGGGTCCCGCCGCCCCCGCTGCAGCTCCCGGGCGGCCTCGACCTCCCGCACAACCTCGAGGCCGAGCAGGCGGTGCTGGGGGCGCTGCTCATCGACGAGACCGCCTTCGACCAGGTGGCGCCGGTCCTCAAGATCGAGGACTTCTACCTGCTCGCGCACCAGCACGTGTACGCCGTCTGCGTCGAGCTCTCGCAGCAGTCGAAGGCCGTGGACCCGGTGCTCATCCAGCAGCGGCTCGAGGCCAAGGGGCTGCTCGGGGCGGCGGTCCCCGCCGACCTGGTGTTCACCCTCTTCCGCGGCCTGGGCACCGCCGCCAACGTGACCCACTACGCCGCGGTGGTGGCCGACCTCGCCCGGCTGCGGCGGATGATGATGGCGGCGCAGGCGGTGGTGGCCCGCGGCCACCGCGCCGGCGACCGGGTGGGCGACTTCCTCCAGGAGGCGCAGGCCGAGATCGCCGCCGCCGCCGAGGGCTCGCGGGCGAGCACCCTGCGCACCGCCAACGACGCCGTCAACGCGGCGCTCGACAAGCTCGAGCAGGTCCACAAGCGCGAGCTCGAGGGGAAGTCGCACATCACCGGCGTCCCCGCCGGCCTGCCCAGCCTCGACGACAAGACGCTGGGCTTCCAGCCGGGGGCGCTGGTCATCCTGGCGGCCCGCCCCTCGGTCGGAAAGACCGCCCTGGCGCTCAACTTCGCCGCCCACGCCGCGGTGAAGATGGAGAAGCGGGTGGCCTTCTTCTCCCTCGAGATGCCCTCCGACCAGCTGGCGATGCGGCTCCTCGCCGCGGACGCCAAGCTCGACTCGGAGCGGGTGGCGAAGGGCAAGCTGGCCCAGCACGACTGGGAGAAGGTGGGCATCTCCGGCGAGCGGGTGGGGCGGGCCCGCATCTGGTTCGACGACAACTTCGTGCTCTCGCCGCTCGACCTCCTCGCCAAGTGCCGCAAGATCGCCCGCGAGGCGGGCGGCCTCGACCTGGTGGTGGTGGACTACCTCCAGCTCATGCAGGCGCCGGCCTCCAACCGGGCGAGCCAGTCGCGCGAGCAGGAGATCGCCACCATCAGCCGCGGCCTCAAGGCGCTCGCCAAGGAGCTCGCCTGCCCGGTGCTGGCGCTCTCCCAGCTCAACCGCGCCGTGGAGAAGCGCAAGGGCGAGCGGCCGGTGCTCGCCGACCTCCGCGAGTCGGGCGCCATCGAGCAGGACGCCGACATCGTCATGTTCCTGCACCGCCCCGAGCCGGACAAGGAGGAGCAGGAGCAGCACATGAACTCCGACGTCGTGGACGTGGAGCTGGTGATCGCCAAGCACCGCCAGGGCGCGCTCGGGATCATCCCGCTGGTCTTCTTCCGGCGCTACACGCTCTTCGCCGAGAAGACGCAGCACGGGGGCGGCCAGGCGTAAGCAAGGCCGGTCCTCGCCCGCCCGGGCCACGCGAAGCCGCTCCCGGGGGCGCGCGGCGCCACCGGCGGGGCGGCCCGGGCGAGGCTCCCCAAATTGAACGCACTCCGGGTGCATCCGCCGCGCGCAGACTCGTTCATCTGCTTCCGCGGAGGACCGCATGAAGCTCACCCGGCGCCGCTTCCTGCAGGGGACCGGCGCGACCATCGGCGCCACCAGCCTCGCCGCGCTCGGCTTCGCCCCGGAGCGCGTCCTCGCCCAGACCCGGGAGTTCAAGCTCGCGCACACCCGGGAGACCCGCAACACCTGCACCTACTGCTCGGTGGGCTGCGGGCTGCTCATGTACTCGCTCGGCGACGGGTCCCGGAACGCCCGCTCGCGGATCTTCCACATCGAGGGCGACCCGGATCACCCGGTGAACCGCGGCACGCTCTGCCCCAAGGGCGCGAGCCTGGTGGACTTCGTGAACAGCCCGGACCGGCTCGTCACCCCCGAGTACCGCGCCCCCGGCGCCGACGCCTGGAAGCCGGTGACCTGGGAGTTCGCGCTCGACCGGATCGCGCGCCGGATGAAGGACGACCGCGACGCCAACCTGGTGGAGCGCAACGGCCAGGGCGTGACGGTCAACCGCTGGCCCACCTTCGGCGTCCTCGCCGCCAGCGCCTCCTCCAACGAGACCGGCTACCTCACGCACAAGGTGTTCCGGTCGATGGGGGTGGTCGCCATCGACAACCAGGCGCGGGTCTGACACGGCCCCACGGTGGCCGGTCTGGCCACCTCCTTCGGCCGCGGCGCGATGACCAACCACTGGACGGACATCAAGAACGCCGACGTGGTGATGGTGATGGGCGGGAACCCCGCCGAGGCCCACCCCTGCGGCTTCAAGTGGGTCACGGAGGCCAAGGCGAACAACCACGCGCGGCTCATCGTGGTGGACCCGCGCTTCACGCGCACCGCGGCGGTGGCCGACCTGTTCGTGCAGATCCGGCCGGGCACCGACATCGCCTTCCTCTCGGGGGTGATGAACTACCTGCTCTCGAACGACCACGTCCAGCGCGAGTACGTGGCCGCCTACACCAACGCGCCCTTCGTGGTGCGCGAGCAGTACGCCTTCGACGACGGGCTCTTCTCCGGATACGACGAGGGCGCGCGCAGCTACGACAAGGCGAGCTGGGCCTACGAGCTCGGGCCGGACGGCTTCGCCCAGGTCGATCCCACGCTGCGGCACCCCCGCTGCGTGTACCAGCTGCTCAAGCGGCACGTCTCCCGCTACACGCCGGAGGTGGTGAGCCGGATCACCGGCGCCGACCCCGCGAGGTTCCGCCAGGTCTGCGAGCTCGTCGCCAGCACCGCCGCGCCCGACCGGGTGATGACCAGCCTCTACGCCCTCGGCTGGACGCAGCACACGGTGGGCGCCCAGAACATCCGCGCCATGGCGATGATCCAGCTGCTGCTCGGGAACATGGGGATGCCCGGCGGCGGCGTGAACGCGCTGCGCGGCCACTCCAACATCCAGGGGCTCACCGACCTCGGCGTGCTCTCCGACCTGCTCCCCGGCTACCTCACCGTGCCCAAGGAGACCGAGCCCGACTGGAAGCGCTACGTGGAGGTGCGCGCGCTCAAGCCGCTCCGCCCGGGCCAGATGAGCTACTGGCAGAACTACGGCAAGTTCTTCGTCTCCCTGCAGAAGGCCTGGTGGGGCGACGCCGCGACCCGGGAGAACGGCTTCGCCTACGACTACCTGCCGAAGCTCGACCGGCTCTACGACATCCTGGCCGTCTTCGAGCTCATGCACCAGGGCCGGGTGCACGGCTACGTCTGCCAGGGCTTCAACCCGCTCGCCTCGGCGCCGAACCGGGCCAAGGTGACCGAGGCGCTCTCGAAGCTCGAGTTCCTGGTGGTCATCGACCCGCTCCGCACCGAGACCTCCGAGTTCTGGAAGAACGCCGGGCCGTCGAACCCGGTGGACCCGTCGCGGATCCGGACCGAGGTGTTCCGGCTGCCCTCGACCTGCTTCGCCGAGGAGGACGGCTCGCTCACCAACTCCTCGCGCTGGCTGCAGTGGCACTACAAGGGGGCCGAGCCGCCCGGCGAGGCGCGCGGCGACCTCGGGATCGTCGCCGGGATCTTCCAGCGGGTGCGCGCCCTCTACCAGAAGGAAGGGGGGAAGCTCCCCGACCCGATCCTGAAGCTCACCTGGCCGTACCTCGACCCGGCCAGCCCTTCGCCGGAGGAGGTGGCCCGCGAGTACAACGGCCGCGCCCTCGCCGACCTGCCCGACAAGGCCAACCCCGGCAAGACCCTGGCGAAGCGCGGCGACCAGCTCACCACCTTCGGCCTCCTCCAGGACGACGGCTCCACCGCCTCCGGCTGCTGGATCTACTGCGGCAGCTACACCGACCAGAACCTCATGGCCCGGCGGGACCCGGCCGATCCCAGCGGGCTCGGCCTGGCGCCGGGCTGGGCCTGGGCCTGGCCGGTGAACCGGCGCATCCTCTACAACGTCGCCTCGACCGATCCCGCCGGGAAGCCGTGGGATCCGCGGCGGCCGCTGGTCCGCTGGTCCGGCGAGCAGTGGGTCGGGGCCGACGTGCCCGACTACAAGCCCGACGTGCCGCCCTCGGCCGGCATGCGCCCCTTCATCCTCAACCCCGAGGGCGTGGGGCGGCTGTTCGGCGCCGACAAGCTGGTCGACGGCCCCTTCCCGGAGCACTACGAGCCGTTCGAGAGCCCGCTTTCCGCCGACCCGCTCCACCGGCGCCCGGCGGCGCGGAACAACCCCGCGGCCCGCATCTTCCCCGACGACCGGGCGGCGCTCGGGAGCCCGGACGAGTTCCCGTACGCGGCCACCACCTACCGGCTCACCGAGCACTTCCACTTCTGGACCAAGCACGCGCGCATTCCGGCCGTGCTCCAGCCCGAGCAGTTCGTGGAGATCGGCGAGGCGCTCGCCCGCGAGAAGGGGATCCGCGACGGCGACCGGGTGCGGGTGCGCTCGCGCCGCGGGCAGCTCGAGGCGAAGGCGCTGGTGACGAAGCGCATCCAGCCGCTGCAGGTCGCCGGCAGGGTGGTGCACACGGTGGGCGTCCCCATCCACTGGGGCTTCATCGGGCTCACCCGCCCCGGCTACCTCGCGAACGCCCTCACCCCGGTGGTGGGCGACGCCAACGTCCAGACCCCCGAGTTCAAGGCGTTCCTGGTGAACGTCGAGAAGGTGTAGGGACGCCATGGCGCTCGAATCCCTGGACGTCCGCCGCCGCTCCGCCACCGAGACCACCTCGCCTTCCGCCCGCAGCTCCGTCGAGGTGGCGAAGCTCATCGACGTCTCGCGCTGCATCGGCTGCAAGGCCTGCCAGGCCGCCTGCATGGAGTGGAACGACCTGCGCGACCGCGTCGGCGAGACCCGCGGCACCTACCAGAACCCGCCCGACCTGTCCGACCAGAGCTGGACGCTCATGCGCTTCCGCGAGGTGGAGCTCCCCGGCAAGGGGCTCGCCTGGATCATCGTGAAGGACGGCTGCCTGCACTGCGCCGACCCGGGCTGCCTGCGCGCCTGCCCGGCGCCCGGCGCCGTGGTGCAGTTCTCGAACGGGGTGGTCGACTTCCACGAGGAGAACTGCATCGGCTGCGGCTACTGCCAGGCGGGCTGCCCCTTCAACATCCCGCGCTTCGGGGCCAGGGACGGCAAGGCCTACAAGTGCACGCTCTGCTCCGACCGGCTCGCGGTGGGGCTCGAGCCGGCCTGCATCAAGACCTGCCCGACGCAGTGCCTCTCCTTCGGCGCCAAGGCCGACATGCTCCGGCTCGCCGCCGGGCGCGTGCGCGAGCTCCAAGGCCGCGGCTTCGAGGAGGCCCGGGTGTACGACCCGCCGGGCGTCTCGGGCACCCACGTCGTCTACGTCCTGCCGCACGGGGACCCGGCGCTCTACGGCCTGCCGCGCGAGGCCGGCATCTCGCCGCTGGTCACGCTCTGGCGGAGCACCTTCGCGCGCGGCCTGGGGGTGGTCACCATGGTGTCGGTGCTGGTGGCCGGCTTCTTCCACTGGATGAAGGTCGGCCCGGTCGATCCCGACCGGCGCGCCGATCGCAAGGAGGAGTGACATGGAAGGCACGCTCCCTCCCGAGCGCCGCGGCTTCGCCACCGATCGCCCGCCCGACGCCATCCGGCGCTACTCCGAGGCCGAGCGGCTGACCCACTGGGCGGTGGCGCTGCTCTACGTGGCCCTCTTCGCCTCCGGCCTGGCGCTCTTCCACCCATTCTTCTTCTGGATCTCGGCGCTCTTCGGCTCGCCGACGACGATGCGGATCCTGCACCCGTTCCTGGGCGTCTCCCTGGCGGTGCTCTTCTTCGCGTACGCGAGCCGGCTCTGGCGCGACAACCTCCTCCTCCCGTCCGACCGGATCTGGCTGCGCCGGATGCCGGGCTACATGAACGGCAAGGACGAGACCCCGGTGGAGGGCAAGTACAACGCCGGCCAGAAGCTCATGTACTGGTCGATGATCGCCTTCGTGGCCGGGCTGCTCCTCACCGGCCTCGTCATCTGGCGGCCGTACCTCGCGCCCTCGTTCGGCATGACCGCGCGCCGCACCGCCGGCCTGCTCCACGCCGTCTTCGGGTTCGTCATGTTCGTGGGCATCGGGGTGCACTTCTACGCCGCCGTCTGGACCCGCGGCTCGATGCGCGCCATGACCCGCGGCTGGGTGACCCGGACCTGGGCGCGCTACCACCACCCCGGCTGGTACCGGCGCATGACGGGCAAGGTCGCCGAGTGAGCCGGCCGGTCCGCGACGAGCGGGGGAGCCCGCTGCCGCTGCTGCTCCCCGATCCCGCGTCGCTCTTCCCGGCGCGGGCGGCGCGGCTCGAGGAGCTGGCGCCGGGGCACGCCGCCGAGCCCTGGCTCTCGTTCCTGGCCTGCCTGGCCCGGGGCCAGGAGCGGGCGTGGCGCGAGGTGCGGCCGCGCCCGGGGCATCCGGCGCTCCCCGCCGCGACGCCCCTCGAGGCCTTCTCCCGCGGCCAGGACGAGTCCTGGCGCGCGATGCTGCGGGTGGTGCTGGGCGCGGTCCGCCCCCTGGCCCTGCCCGAGGCGGCCCGGGCCGCGGCCGGCCGGCTCGAGCGCGCCCCCGAGGCGGCGCTGGCGCGCGGCGCGCGCGGGCTGCTCGCCGGCGAGCCGCCGGACCTCGCCGAGGCGCCCTTCCTCGGGGCGGCGCTGGCCGCCTGGTTCACCTGCCGGGCCGCCGCTTTGCCGCTCCCGCTCGCCTCCGCGGGTCCGGCCGGCGCGTGCCCGTGCTGCGGCGCCCCGCCGCTCGCCGGCGTCATCCACGGCGACGAGCGGCTCCGCTACCTCGCCTGCGGCCTGTGCGGCGTCGAGTGGTACCTGCCGCGCTCGCTCTGCAGCGGCTGCGGCTCCGGCGAGCACGTCGCCTACCTCGCCCTCGAGGAGGGCCCGCCCGGCGTGAAGGCCGAGGCCTGCGGCGGCTGCGGGCGGTACCTCAAGCTCTTCGATCGGGCCACGGCCCACCGGGCGGAGCCCGTCGCGGACGACGCCGCCACCCTGGTCCTCGACCTGCTCCTCGCCCGGGAGGGGCGGGGCTACCGGCGCGCGGCCGGCAACCCGCTCGCGCCCGCGGCGAGCCAGCCGCAGGGGGAGCCGGCGCGGTAGCTACCCCGGCGCGGCTCCGTCGAGGTAGCGCTCGACGAGCGACTTCGCCCGCCGCACCGCCTCCTCGAGCGGCAGCCCCTTCGCGAGGTACGCGGCGGCGGCGCTCGCCAGCCGGCAGCCGGTGCCGCGGGCGT
>JAJXVM010000374.1 GCA_021782135.1 Myxococcales bacterium
TCGCGCCCGTGGTCTCCGGTCCGATCCCGGGCGCGCCCGCCGCCGCGGGCGCCGCGCCCCCGGCGCGGCCGCTCACGACGCAGGAGCTCACCAAGCTCGCCCTCGGCAGCGTCGCCGAGGTCGCCTGCGGGGCCCAGGGCGGCACCGCCTTCTTCGTCACGCCGGAGCGCGCGGTCACCAACGCCCACGTCACCTGCGGCGCGGGCGAGCCGCTCAAGGTCCGCTTCGCCGACGGGCGGCAGCTCATGGGCCGGACCGTGGAGCAGGACCGCGAGCTCGACCTGGCGGTGCTGGAGGTGGTGGGCGCGGCGGCGAAGCCGCTCCCGGTCGGCGACTCGACCGCGCTCGCCCCGGGCGACGCGCTGGTGCTGCTCGGCAGCCCGCAGGGGCTCGCCTTCACGTCGCACGAGGCCAAGGTCAGCCACCCCCGCCGGAACTTCTTCGGCCGGGCCTTCATCCAGCTCAACGGCAGCGTGAACCCGGGAAACAGCGGCGGGCCGCTCCTCGACGCGCGCGGCCGCGTGGTCGGCGTCGTCTCCATGAAGGTGACGAACGCCGACGGCATCGGGCTGGCGCTCCCGGTCGAGTACCTCTTCCCCTTCTTCCCCGGCCTGGATCACGCGGACGCCCAGGCCCGGCAGCGCTGGGCGGAGACGCTCCGGCTGGTCCGGCAGGAGGACCAGGCGGAGGTGGAGCGGTACCGCGGCCAGTACGTGAAGCCGGCGCTCGCCAGCGGGATCGCGACCCCGCGCGGCGAGCTCTACGTGGTCGTGCTGCGGCGCTGGCCGGGCGCGCCGTCCCGGCTCCCCGTCACCGTGGACGTCCGCGGCGAGGGCAGGGTGCTCTGCTCCTCCGAGAGCGCGGTCGAGGCCTGGGAGCCCGCCCAGGAGCGGCTCGAGCGTGAGCTGCGGGATTCGCCCGACCAGCCCCGCCTGCGCTGGGCCGCCGATCACGGCCTCCTGCGCGACGTGTTCGCCGGGCTCGCACCGCTCGACCTCTCCGGCTGCGCCGCCGAGGACGTCCCCGCGGCGGCGGTGCTCGCGCTCCGGGACGGCGACGAGTCGGCCACGCCGATCGCGGCCCCTCGCCCGAGCCTCGTGGAGGCGAGCGTGCGCCAGCAACAGGCGCGCGACCGCGAACGCTCCGCGGTGGAGGCGGCGCGGGGGGCGCGGGCCGAGCGGGAGTGGCGCGGCGCCTTCCAGCGCGTCCGGGACGAGATCTCCGCGCTCGAGGGGCGGCGCGCCGATCTGCTCGCCCGCGTTCAGGACTCCCTGCCCACGAGCGCCTCCGACGATCCGCGCCAGCAGCTCGCGAAGGTGGAGGCGCGGCTCTCGAGTCGCCGGGAGCGGCTGCAGGAGCTGGAGCGGCAGGCCTCGAACGCGTCCATCCCGCGCGAGTGGCGCGAGTAGCCGCCGGGCGACCGCCCCCGGCTCCTCGCCGCGCCCCTGCCGCGTTCCCCCGCCGCGCTTACGATCAACGGGTGATCGAGACCACCACCGCCACCCAGCTCCCGCACCCCGGCGGCCCGGCCGGCGAGCCGGAGGCGGCGGAGCCGCGCAAGCGCATCAAGGAGCTGGAGGTGATGGTGGCGGACGTGGTGGTGGAGACGCCGGACGCCGCCACCCTGGTGCTCTTCACCGGCAACGACCGGCTCTGGTACGAGCCGGGCCACTTCCTCACCATCGACCCGCACCAGTTCGAGGCGCTGGAGCGCTTCATCGACTACTTCGAGGACGTGAAGGGGCGGCGCGAGCCCCCGCGCGCCTACTCGCTCGCCTCGGCGCCCCACGAGCGCTACCTCGCCATCACGGTCAAGGAGGAGCGGTACCAGCGGGGCGTGACGAAGTACCCGCCGCTCCTCTCGCCGCTGCTGGTGAAGCGGACCACCCGCGGCATGCGGCTGCGGGTGGTGGGCTTCACCGGCCCCTACGTCCTGCCGCGCGGGGTGGAGGACCGGACCGACCACGTCGTGCACCTGGTGGCCGGGTCGGGGGCGGTGCCGAACTTCTCCATCCTGAAGCACGCCCTGCGGTGCCACCCGCGCCTGCGCCACACCTTCGTCTACTCGAACAAGACCTGGCGCGACGTCATCTTCCGGGAGCCGCTGGCCGAGCTGGCGCGGGAGCACCCGGACCGGCTGCGGGTGGTGCACGCGCTCACGCGCGAGCGGGCGCGGGTCGGGGCGGTGCGGGCCGGGGCGGAGGACCCTGCCTCGTCCGCGAGGCGGGGGCGGGCCGGGGAGGGGACGGGCCACCCCGAGGTCCGCTACGGCCGCGTCGGGGCCGACCTGCTCCGCGAGCTCGTCCCCGATCCCGCGAGCTGCCTGGTCTACGCCTGCGGCCCCGGCGTCGGTCCGTGGGAGAAGCTCGCCGCCCGCGAGCGCGGCGAGGCGCCGCGGCCGCGCTTCCTGGAGGCGGTGATGGACGCGCTCGGCGAGGTCGGGGTCCCGCGCGATCGGATCAAGCGCGAGTCCTACGGCTAAACGACCGTTCGTGAATCGCGATCAGCGGCAAGGCCGCGGACCGCAGGGAGAAGGTTGAAAGGGAAGGTCAACCCATCGATCGTGGCGGTTGCGAGGCCACTCACAACGATGGAGGCGACCTT
>JAJXVM010000375.1 GCA_021782135.1 Myxococcales bacterium
GCCCGCCGCCGACCTGGGGAGCCTCGCCGGCCTCGGCGCCGCGGAGACCGCCGAGCTCGAGAACCTGCTCGAGGAGAAGCAGGGCGGCGTCCCCGCACAGCCACCTGCCGAACGGGCCGCCGCTTCCGCGTCGGCCTCCGCCGTGGGCAGGCCGCCAGGCACGCTGCCCATGGCGACCCAGCCGTCGCCGGCCACCGCGGAGGAGGCTCCCCCGGAGCGCTTCCTCGCGCGGCGCGGGCGGGCGGTGGCGGTCGCCTCGGCCGCGGCGCTCCTCCTGGCGGTGCTGGGGGTGGGGGTGGGGGCCGGCTTCACCCGGCACGGCTTGTTCTTCCGTTCCTCGCTCTTCCACCGGACCGGGCCGGATCGCCCCGGCGGCCGCCTCGTCCGGCAGGCGCGCGAGAAGCTCGCCCAGGGTGACTACCTCGGCCGCCGGGGGGCGCTCGACCTCGCGGCCCAGGCCCTGCGACTCGACTCCCGGGACGCCGAGGCGATCGGGGTCATGGGCCAGGCGGCGTTCGCGCTGCAGCGGGTCCACGGTGGCGGGGATCAGGCGGCGCAGCGCGCCCAGGTGCTCCTCGACGGACTCTCGGAGAAGGACGCCGCCGAGCCCGAGGTGGTGAAGGCTCGCGTGGCCCGCGCGCTGCTCCCGGGGGCCGAGGGATCGCTGCAGGCGCCCCTCGCCGCGCTTGAGGCGACCGCCGGGGGGAAGGACGCCGACCCCGAGACCTTCTACCTGCTCGCCGACGCCGCGCGGGTCCGCAAGGACCTCGCCAAGGCGCGCGGCTGGCTGGACCGGGCCGAGCGGGCCCACCCCGGCACGGCCCGGAACCGCGAGGCGCAGGGGCTGCTGGCGTCGGCGCGGGGCGACGGCCCCACCGCCCGGGCGATGCTCGAGGACGCGCGCAAGCGCGACCCGGCGCGCAGCTCGGCGGCGCTCGAGCTGGGCGTGGTCCTGGAGAGCCAGGGCGATCTCGCCGGCGCGGAGGAGGCGGCCCGCGCGGCCGCCACCCCGGAGGCCGCGGCCCGGCTCGGGCCGCGCGAACGCGCGCGGGTGCACGCCCTCCTGGCGCAGCTCGCGTTCCGCAAGGGCGCTCCGCCCGAGGAGGTGGACCGCGAGCTGGAGCAGGCGGTGCGGGAGGACGCCGGGTATCTCCCGGCGCGCCTGGCCTGGGCGCGCCAGCTGATGCGTCGCGGCGCGCTCGACCAGGCCCTCTCGGTGCTCGGCGCGGCCCCGGCGAGCGGCGATCCCGGGTACGTCGAGGTCTGGGCGCGCGCCCTGGCGCAGGGCGGCCGCCAGCTCGACGCCGTGAACGCGCTCGACGCCGCGCTCGCCGCCAACCCCGGAGAGCCGCGGCTGCTCCTCGCCAAGGGCGCCGTCCAGGAGTCGCTCGGGAAGCGGCCGGAGGCCGAGAAGCTCTACGAGGACGCGGTCCGCCGCGACCCGGCGCTCTGGGAGGCGCGGCTCGCGCTCGGCCTCTCGCGGCTGCGCGACGGGGACCCCGCCCGGGCCGAGCCGGACATCCGCTTCGCGGCGGAGAAGGCGCCCGCGGATCCCGACGCCGTCGCCGGGCTGGGCGAGTGGTGGCTCGCCAAGGGCGACCTCGCCCAGGCGGAGCAGGCGTTCCGCCGGGCGCTGCAGCTCGACCCGCGCCACCCGGGCGCGCACGAGGGGCTGGGCCGGACGCTGCTCGCGCGCGGCGACCCGGCCGGCGCGGTCGCGCAGGTGCAGCAGGCGCTCGCCGCCGACCCGCACCGGCCCGCCGCCCAGGTCTCCCTCGGCGCGCTCCTCTGGCAGAAGCGCGACCTCGCGGGCGCGCAGGCGGCCTTCGCGGCGGCGGTGGCGCTCGACCCGAAGAGCGGCCTCGCCCGGGCGCGGCTCGGGGCGGTGGAGCTCGAGCAGGGGCAGGTGGACGCGGCGCTGAACGACCTGCTCGCCGCATCCAACCTCGACGGGAGCACGGCCGAGGTGCACCACTGGCTCGGGCGCGCGCTCCTCGCCAAGGGGGAGACCTCCCAGGCGGTGGAGCAGGCCAAGAAGGCGGTGGAGCTGGCGCCGGCGGAGGCCTCCTACGCGCTCGCGCTCGGCGCCGCCCAGGAGCGCGCCGGCGCCATGGCGGAGGCGGCCGAGGCCTACAAGGCGGCCATCGCCCGGGCCCCGAAGCTGCTCGAGGCCTACGAGAAGCTCTCGACGGTGCTGCTCGCGCAGGGCCGGACCGCCGAGGCGGTCTCCTGGCTCGACCGCGCCATCGCGGTCGCGCCACGCGAGCAGCGGCTCAAGCTCGAGCTGGGCGACTGCCGGGCGCGCACCGGGCAGCCGGCCGAGGCGATCCGGCTCTACCGCGCCGCGCTCGCCGCCGACCCGTCCCAGAAGTCGGCGTACTACCGGATCGCGCGCGCCACCCACGAAATCTCCGGCATGGCCGCGGCGCTCCCCTGGTACGAGAAGGCGGCCCGCGAGGACCCCGGGAACCCCATGCCGAGCTACTACCTGGGCTTCGCCTGCAAGGAGCGCGGGGATCGGGCCGGCGCGGTGCGCCACTTCAAGCGCTACCTCGAGCTCCGGCCGGACGCGGACGACCACAAGTACAGCGAGGC
>JAJXVM010000091.1 GCA_021782135.1 Myxococcales bacterium
CGCCGCGGTCGGGGAGGTGCAGGTCGCGCCCGCCGCCGCCGGACCGGCCGGCGCGCTGGCGCTGCTGGCCGCGGCGGCGAGCGCGCTGCTGGTGCGGCGAGAGCGGCGGGCGCCCTCCCCGCTCGTGGACGCGACGCTCTTCCGGAGCCGCCTCTTCTCGGCCGGGCTCGCGAGCGGGCTCCTCTCCTACGCCGCCCTCTTCTCCTCGACGCTCCTCACCCCGTTCTACCTCTCGCAGGTGAAGGGGCTGTCGCCGCGCTCGCTCGGGCTGATGCTCACGGCGGTCCCGGTGGCGCTCTCGCTCGTCTCGGCCGTCTCGGGGCGGCTCTCGGACCGCGTCGGCTCGCGCGCCCTCGGCCTCGCCGGCATGGGGCTCCTCTCCGCCGGGCTCGCCGGCCTCTCGCTCGCGGACCGCGGGACGAGCCTGCCCTCGCTGGCGGCGCGGCTCGCCGCCTGCGGCCTGGGCATGGGGCTCTTCCAGCCGCCCAACAACAGCGACGTCATGGGCACCCTGCCGCGCGCGCGGCTCGGCACGGGCGGCGGGCTCCTGGCGGAGGCGCGGAACGTCGGGATGGTGCTCGGCATCTCCCTCTCGGAGGCGCTCTTCCACGGCTTCGGCGCCGAAGGGCGCGGCGACGGCCCCTTCCTGCGCGGGTACCGGGTCGCCCTGGCGGCGGGCGCGGCGGTGGCCTTCGCCGCCGCGCTGGTCAGGCTCCTCGCAGTGGCGGAAGGCGAGGCCGGCGCCCCGCCACCGCCGAGGCCGGCGTGGACGGCGGACGGCGCGCGGTGATGGCGCCCGAGTTCGGGTAAGCTCCGGCGCCGTGCCGACTCCCTGCGAACCACTGGCCGCGTGCCCGGCGCGACCCGGCCTGCTGCGCGCCCCCACGCTCGGGGAGGGGCTGGCGCTGCTCTACATGGCGCTGGTCGCGGCGGCGGCGGGCGCGACCGGGCTCGAGTTCCTGCTCTTCCCGGAGCTGGCCGCGCTCTCCCACGACGTGCTCACCCGGCCGGGCGGAAAGTGGGCCTCGCAGCCGGTGCGGCTGGTGGTCACGCCGGCCGTGACCGCCGTGCTGGGGACGCTCGCGACCCGCCTCCTGCCCTACCACGTCCTCACCATCCTGCTGATCGTGGGGGCCAGCCTCGTGGTCATCGCCCTGCTCCGCTCGGCGATCGCGCCCGCCATCTCGGCGGGCGTGCTCCCGCTGGTCTTCGGCGTGCGGAGCTGGCTCTACCCGGTCTCGATCGTGGCCGTCCTCCTGGCCCTGGCGGGCCTGCTCGTCGCCTGGCGCCGCTGGCGCCCGGCGCCGGAGGAGCCGGCCGAGGGCGCGAGCCGCGAGGTGGACGAGGTGCTCGAGACTCCCACTCCCGTGCGCCGGTGGCTCGTCCCGCTGCTGCTCTTCGTGGCCTTGACCGGCTTCGTGGCCCAGCGGACCGGGCTGCGGTTCCTGCTGTTCCCGCCGCTGGTGGTCATGGCCTACGAGATGTTCGGGCACCCCGAGACCTGCCCCTGGGCGCGCCGGCCGCGCTCGTTCCCGATCGCCTGCTTCCTCACCGCCCTCGGAGGGCTCGCGGCGGCGAAGCTCCTCGGCGGAGGCGCGGCGGGCGCGGCCGCGGCCATGGCCTGGGGGCTCCTGGTGCTGCGCGGCTTCGACATCCACATGCCTCCGGCGCTGGCGGTCGGGCTCATCCCGCTGGTGATGAAGGCGCCCGGCCTCGCCTACCCCCTGTCCGTCGGGGGCGGCACGGCCGCGCTCACGGCGTCCTTCCTCGTCTGGCGCCGATCCCGCCGGCAGCCCGCCGAAACGAGCGCCGCTTCGCCTCGGCAGGCCGCCTGACGCCGCGACGAGGCGGGGCCCCCGAGGATCGTCCCCAGGGGCCCCGCGGACCGCGCCGGTCTCTCCGCTCTCCGCCCGCTACTGCACCGTCCCGGGCACGCCGCCCTGCAGCCGCACCGGTCCGCGCCGGACGTTGATGGTCACCGACCCCGGGCTCATCCCGGTGACCACGCCGGCCTTCGTGACCCAGGCGATCGACTTGGCGGAGCTGGTCCAGTTGCACTGCCGGGTCACGTCGAGCGTGCTGCCGTCGCTGAAGGTGCCGGTGGCCACCAGCGACTGCCGGCCCTTGACCGCCACCGTGAACGGGCTCGGGGCGACCGCGAGGCTGGAGAGCCTGGCGTTGGTGACCTGGAGCGCGGCGCCGCCCGCCATCCCGCCGATGGTTGCCTGGATGGTCGCCGTGCCCACCGACTCGCCGGTGGCGAGGCCGGGCGTGGGGCCGGAGGTGGAGACCACCGCCACGGAGGGGTTCGAGCTGGTCCAGATCGCCCGGGTGGTCACGTCCCGGCTGCTGCCGTCGCTGAAGGAGGCGGTGGCCTGGAACTGCACCTGGTACCCGGAAGGCATGGTCGCGGTGGCCGGCGTGACCGAGATGGACTGGAGCACCGCCGCGCTGACGGTGACGGCCGCGCCGCCGCTCACGCCGAGGGCCGCCGCGGTGACGGTCACGGCGCCCTGCTTCAGCCCGGAGACCAGGCCGGCCGTGCCGACGTCGTTCGACACCGCCGCGACGGTCGGGTCGGAGGAGCTCCAGGCCGCCTGCGTGGTCAGGTCCTGGGTGCTCGCGTCGGTGAAGGTCCCGGTGGCCACGAGCTGCTGCGTGAGCCCCACCGGGAGGGAGGCGGCGGGCGGGACCACCGCGATCGACACCAGCGCGGCCGGCGTGACGGTGAGGTCGATCGAGCCGGAGATCCCGGACACGGTGGCGGTCACCGTGTCCGTGCCCACGGCGGCCCCGAACGCCAGCTCCTGGCCGTTGCCCGACGAGAGGGTCGCGGCGTCGCCGCTCGAGGACCAGGCCGCCTGGGCGGTGAGGTCCTGGGTGGTCCCGTCGGAGTAGTTCCCCTGCGCCACGAGGTCGACGCTGGTGCCCTTGGCGATGGCGGTGAGGTCCGCGAAGACGTCGAGCGACTGCAGCGCCGCCGCGGTCACGCTCAGCGAGACGGACGCGGTCAGCCCGCCGAAGGCGGCGCTGAGGCTCGTGGTGCCCTGGCCCACCGCGGTCGCGACCCCGGCCGCGCTGACGGTGGCGACCTCCCGGTCCGCGCTCGTCCAGGCGACCTGCGCGGTGAGGTCCTGCTGCGTCCCGTCGGAGAAGATGCCGACCGCGTCGTAGGCGAACTGCACGCCGACCGGGAGCGTCTGCAGATCGGGGCCCGCCGAGAGCGCCGTGAGGACCGCGGCGGTGACCGTCACCGACGCGGAGCCGGTCTGCCCGCCTGCGGTGGCGGAGAGGGTGGCCGAGCCCACCCCGGCGCCGGTCACGGCGCCCGCGCTGACGCGGGCGACGGCGGGGTCGGACGAGCTCCAGGAAGCGGTCCCGGTGACGTCCTGCTTCGAGCCGTCCGCGAAGAGCAGCCAGGCGGTGCAGGTGGTCCCGGTCCCCTTCGCCACGGTGAGGCTGGCGCAGGAGAGCGACAGCGAGGAGGACGCGGGGGCGGAGGGGACGGTCGGCGCGCCGCAGGCGGCGCCGGTGCAGGACTGGCTGCTGACGGTCGAGGACTTCGCCTTGCTCCCGCCTCCGCAGGCGGACGCCAGCAGGGTGACGACGACCAGCGCGCCCAGCCTTGCGGAGCCGGCGGTGCGCCGAACGAGTGCGGTCATGAGCTTCCCCCGAACCTCGACGAGCGTTGCCATGCCAGGAGGTAGTGCGCCGCGCACACCCTGCGTAGCCGTAGGATCATGTGACACACGGGTGGCCGGGCGCGGCGAAGGCGCTCCGGCCTCCTCCCCGGCGCGGCCCCGCCAGCCGCGTGCCAGGCGGGCGCTCGCGCCGCCGCGCCTCCCCTCATGCCCGCCGCGCCCGCCGCGGAGGCGGTTAGGAACCGGCCCGCGAAAGGAGGAAGGCCATGAAGGACTTCCACTGCAGGGACGCCGGGATGAACTGCGACTGGGTCGCGCGCGGCAGCTCCAACCAGGAGGTCATGGACCAGGCGAAGCAGCACGCGCAGCAGGCGCACGGGATGCAGGTCTCTCCCGACCTGGCGCGGAAGGTGGAGGGCTTGATCCACGACGAATCGAGCGAGGAGCACCGGCGCTCGATGTCGCGCCACTGACGAGACCGGGCGGGTGCCCGTCCCGCGCGCACCCTTTTCGCGGGACGCGGCACCAACGCCCCATGAGCATCCTCTCCTGGCTCCCCATCGGAGCCGTCCCCGAGACCTCGGCCCAAGGGCTCGCCGCCGCCCTTCGCCGTTTCCCCGCGCCCCAGCTCGTCGACGTGCGCTCGCCGGCCGAGTTCGCCTCCGGACACGTGGCCGGGGCGGTGAACGTTCCCATCGGCTCGCTCCCTGCCCGGTTGCCGGACCTGGGGCTCGACCCCGCCCGCCCGGTGGTGGCCATCTGCCTCTCGGCGATCCGCAGCGCCCCGGCGGTCCGGATCCTTCGGTCGCAGGGCTTCGACGCCGCCCACCTCGCGGGCGGCATGAACGCCTGGCGCGCCGCCGGCCTGCCCGAAGTGCAGGACTGACCCCATGCACGACCTCCTCTTCGTCGCCCTCTTCGTCGCCGCCTGGTTCGCGCTGCAGACCTGGATCCTGCCGCGGATGGGAGTCCCTACCTGAGCGGTGCCGCGGCCCCAGGATGGGGCCAAAAAGGACCGCCAGCCCCCCGGAAGCGACGGCTGCGGGTAGCGATCGGGGTGCCCGCCCCATCTGGCGAACCCGACCCCGCCGCCCGCGGGTCTTACTGGGCGGGGGGAGAACGCCATGAAACAGCTGTTCCGGATGTTCCGGCCGGTCGCGCTCGCGGTCGCGGTGACCGCGCCGCTCGTCGCCGCGGCGCAGATGGGGCCCGGCCGCGGCGGCGGTCGCGTCTACGATCCCAGCACCGTGACCACGGTGCAGGGCCAGATCCTCGAGATCCAGCGGGTCGCCGGCCCGCGCGGGCACGAAGGCGTCCACCTGACGCTCGCCGCGGGGTCCGAGCACCTCGACGTCCATCTCGGGCCGGCCTTCTACGTGGACCGGCAGGACCTCAAGCTCGCCAAGGGCGAGCAGGTCGAGGTGAAGGGCTCCCGGGTGACGCTGCGGGGCAACCCGGCGCTCATCGCGCAGGAGGTGCGGCGCGAGGGCAAGGTGCTCGCGCTGCGGGACGAGTCCGGCGTGCCGCTCTGGTCGCGCGCGCGGGCGGGCCGCCGCTGAGCGCCGCGGGGGCGGCTACATCAGGCCGGCCTCGAGCGCGCCGAGGCTGGCCGCGCCCACCGCCAGCCAGAGCAGGACCCCGAGCAACAGCGGGCGGGGGCCGAGCGAGCGCAGCGCCTCGCGCGACAGGTTCGCGCCGATGAGGAACAGCACCAGCACCAGCGCCCGCTTGGCGACCTCCGAGACGAGGTGACCGGTCGCGTGCAGGCCGGGCACGAACGTGGCCGCGGCTGCGAAGATCACGAAGCCGAGGATGAACCAGGGCTTCGAGGCCGCGCCGCGCTTCCCCTGCCGGCGAGCCATCCCGAGCGCGAGGGTGACCGGGACGATCCAGAGGGCGCGGGCCAGCTTGATGGAGGTCGCGACCTGGAGCGCCTGCTGGCCGTACTGCATGCTCGCCCCGACCACCGAGCTGGTGTCGTGGATGGCGAGCGCCGCCCAGATGCCGAAGTGGCCCTGGTCGAGCCCCGCCCAGTGGCCCAGCGGCGGGAAGATGAGGAGCGCGAGCCCGTTCAGGAGGAAGACCGTCGCGAGCGAGACCGAGACCTCGTGCTCCTCGGCCTGCAGCACGGGGGCGGCGGCGGCGATGGCGCTGCCCCCGCAGATGGCCGTCCCGACCGTGATGAGCAGCCCGGTGTTGCCGCGGACGCGCAGCCAGCGGGAGAGCAGCCACCCCGCCGTCATGCAGGCCGCGATGCTCACCAGCGTGTAGCCGAACCCGCGGGCGCCGGCCGACATCACCGCGAGGAGGTTCATGCCCCCGCCGAGCCCGACCACCGAGGCGGGGAGGAGCACCTTGACCGCGCGCCGGGTGCGAGACGACCAGGGGTTCCCGAAGGTGAGCGCGATGGCGATGCCGGCGAGGAGCGCCACCCCCGACGAGACCTGGGGCAGCAGCACCAGGACGGCTCCGAGCGGTACGAGCAGGTGGCCCGCGCCGAAGCGCACCTGCCTCGCGGGCGCAGCAGGGGTCCGCCCGGACCCGCCGGCCATCGCCGGCCCGCCGCCCGCATCCCCGGGTGTGGAACGGCGGGCGGTGCCTTCGGAAACGTCAGGCATGTTGGCTCCTGTCGCGCATTCCTGTTGGAGCCACTTACCCCGTTGGAGGGTTCGCCGACGTTCCTCCCCGAGCGGGTTCGTGCGAGGGGAATGAATCGCCTCGTCGCAGACCGGCTCTCATGGTCCAGGGGAGGTACAGGATGATCACCGCTTGTCCCACGGACCCGGGCGAGATCGCCTTCGCGGCCGTGAACGCGGCCTTCGGGTCGCTCGGCCGGGTGTGCATGGCGCTCGACGGCCAGTTCCGCGTCCGTCACGCCTCGGATCGGCTCGACGCGCTGCTCGGGCCCGGCGCGGCGGCGCGGCTCCGCGGCGAGCCCATCGAGTCGGTGCTCGGGCCGGAGCTCTTCGGCCCGGAGGGCCCGCTCCGGCAGGCGCTTCTCGCCGGGGAGAAGCGCGAAGGCTGGCGGGCGCTGCTCCGCGCCGGGCGGGAGTCCCGGCTGCTCTCGGCCACGGCGGTGCCGCTGCAGCACGATCCACACGGCGTCTGCGATCCGGACGCCGTCTACCTGGTGGTGCTGCGCCCGTCGGAGGACGACCCCGTCCAGTGCACCGGCCCCATCGCCGGCTCGGGGGTGGTCTGCCGCTCGGAGCCGATGACCCGCGTGTTCCGGCTCGTGCAGACCCTGCAGCACAGCGAGGCCACGGTGCTCGTCACCGGCGAGAGCGGCACCGGCAAGGAGGTGCTGGCGCGGATGATCCACGCCCACTCGCCGCGCCGGAGCGGGCCCTTCGTGGCGGTGAACGTGGCGGCCCTGCCCGACGAGCTGCTCGAGAGCGAGCTCTTCGGCCACGCGCGCGGCGCCTTCACCGGGGCGGTGCGGGACCGGCAGGGCCGCTTCGAGTCGGCGCAGGACGGCACCCTGTTCCTCGACGAGGTGGGCGACGTCCCCATCCAGCTGCAGGTGAAGCTCCTGCGCGTCCTGCAGGAGCACACCTACGAGCGGGTCGGCGACGACGAGCCGCGCCGGACCAACGCCCGGATCATCGCCGCCACCAACCGGGATCTGCGGCGCGCGGTGGCGGCGGGGACCTTCCGCGAGGACCTCTACTACCGGCTCCGGGTCTTCCCGGTCGAGCTGCCGCCGCTGCGCGCCCGACGCGAGGACATCGAGCCCATCGCGCGCATGCTCCTCTCGCGGGCCTGCGCGCGCACCGGACGCGAGCTGCGCTTCTCGCCCGACGCGCTGCGCGCCCTGCTGTCGTACGACTGGCCCGGCAACGTCCGCGAGCTGGAGAACGCGCTCGAGTACGCCGCCACCGTGGCGCACGGGCAGACCCTGCAGCCGGAGGACCTGCCGCTCGAGGTGCTCGGGACGGGGCCCCGTCCGGACGGGGCGCCCGGCGTGGCCGGGGTGGCTTCGGCCCGGCCCGCGCCCGTGGGGGCGGGGGACGAGAAGGACGCGATCCAGCGCGCCCTCGAGACGCACCGCTGGTGCCGCGCCGAGACCGCGGCGGCGCTGGGCATGAGCCGCAGCACGCTCTGGCGCCGGATGCGCACCCTCGGGCTGGAGTAGGCGAAGGCGAGCCCGGCCGCGGGCCGGCGCTCGCCGCCGCTCGTCAGCGGTCTCGCTCCTGGGCGGCGCGCGGGAAGTGCTCCCGGAGCGCGTCGAGCAGCTCCCGCTCGCGGCCGGGCACGAACCGCGCGCACCGGCGCGAGACCGAGTCGGCCAGGCCCGGCCAGGCCTCGAAGAACCGGCCCTCCGGCAGCTCGCCGCGGTGCACCGACTCGAGGTAGCTCCAGACGGCCACCCGGAGCTCCTCCCCGAGCTGCTCGATCTCCGGAGCGCCCAGCCGCAACTGCCCCCCGACGGCTCCGGAGAGCCTCGCGGCGACGATCCGCCCCTCGAGGTAGGAGAGCTCGATGGCGTCGGTCGTCCGGTACCAGCGCTCGCCGCGCGCCCTCGCCGCCCGCTGTTGCGCCGCCTCCTCGAGCGTGAGCAGGCGCGCCCCGCCGCCGAGGGCGTCGAGGGCGGCGCCGCAGCAGCGCTCCACGTCGGCGCCGGGCGCGAGCTCGAGGACGGCGTAGCGGCCCGAGCCCTCGATGGCCGCGTCGGTGACCGACTCGATGGCCTGCAGTCGCGCCAGCACGGGCGCGATGAGCGTGCCTCAGGCGAGGCCCGGCACCGGGCCTCAGCCGAAGCCGCTGCAGCGAAAGAAGAACGAGAGCCCCACGGCCCCGCAGTGTAACGCGAAACCCGCCGGCGGAGGCGACGGAACGGCCCGCGCGCCCCCGACCTCGGCTACTGTGAACCGATGAGCCCCGGCGTCCTCGCCCTCCTCGTCCTCGCCGCCTTCCTGGCCGGCGTGGTGGACGCGATCGCCGGCGGGGGCGGGCTCGTGACCCTGCCGGCCCTGCTCGCCACCGGCCTGCCGCCGCACGTCGCCATCGCCACCAACAAGGGGCAGGCCGTCTTCGGGGTGCTCGCCTCGTACCTGCGCTTCCGGCGCGCCGGGATGATCGACGCGGAGCGCGCCCGGGTCGCCTTCCCGGCCGGCTTCGCCGGCTCGCTGGCCGGCGCGGCGCTGCTGCTCCACGTCAGCCCCCAGGCGCTGAAGCCGCTCGTGCTCGCGCTGTTGCTGGCGGTCGCGGCCTTCCTCGCCTTCCGCCGGCCGCGCCCGCCGCGGCGCCGCGCGCGCCCGCTCCCGCCCGGCCCGACCGCGGCCGCCGTGGCGCTGGTCATCGGCTGCTACGACGGGTTCTTCGGGCCGGGGACCGGCACCTTCCTCATCGTCGCCTTCGTGGCGCTGCTCGGGGACGGCCTGGCCCAGGCCTCGGCCTCCGCCAAGGTGGTGAACCTCGCCTCCAACCTCGCCGCCTTCGCGCTCTTCGCCTGGCGGGGCACCGTCCTGTGGCACCTCGCCTTGCCCATGGCCGCGGGGCAGATGAGCGGCAGCTGGGTGGGGGCCCACCTGGCGGTGAAGCGGGGAGACGCCTTCGTCCGCAAGGTGGTGCTGGCGGTGGTGGCGGCCCTGGTCGCGAAGCTCGGGCGGGACCTGCTCGTCCGCTGAAGCCCTTTCCGCCAGCCCCGTCCGAGCCGCTGCGCCGCGCCCGCGGACCCGCTAGGCAACCGGTTCCGCCGATCACCGTCGGTCAACCGAAAGGACCCGCCATGAAGCGCCTCGCCCTCGCCGCGCTGCTCGCCTCGCTGGCCCTCCCCGCCGCCGCTCGCGCCCCGAAGACCTACCAGGTCACCGGCCCGGTGCTGGAGGTGAGCGACGACCTCATCGTGGTCCAGAAGGGCAAGGAGAAGTGGGAGATCGCCCGGACGCCCGACACCAAGGTCACGGGCGACCTCAAGGTCGGCGCGAAGGTGACGGTCGAGTACCGGATGAGCGCCACCGGCGTCGAGGCGAAGGCGGAGAAGGCCAAGGGCAAGAAGAAGTAGCCGCCATGGTCTGGCCGCGCGCCCTGGCCGACAAGCTCGGCGTCCGCTACCCGATCCTCCAGGCCCCCATGGCCGGCGGCCCCGCCACCCCGGCGCTGGTCGCGGAGGTGTCGCGGGCCGGCGGCCTCGGGTCGCTCGCCTGCGGCTACCTCCCCGCCGCGCAGCTCCGCGCCGAGGTGGCCGAGGTCCGCCGGGTCACCGACGCGCCCTTCGGCGTGAACCTGTTCGTGCCCGAGCCGGGCGGCTGGCCGCCCGGCCCCGAGCCGCTCGCCGCCGCGTCGGCGGCGCTGGCGCGGTACCGGACCGAGCTCGGGCTCGGCCCCCCGGGCGCGCTCGCCGCGCCGCCCGACTTCGAGGAGCAGCTCGCGGCGGTGCGGGAGCTCCGCCCGCAGGTCCTCAGCACCACCTTCGGGATCCTCCCGCCGGCCCGCGTGGCCGAGCTGCGCGCCGCCGGGATGGTGGTCCTCGGCACGGCCACCACGCCCGCGGAGGCGCAGGCGCTGGAGGCCTCCGGCGTGGACGCGGTGATCGCCCAGGGAGCCGAGGCCGGCGGACACCGCGGGGCCTTCCTCGCGCCGGGCGAGCGCTCGCTCATCGGCACGCTGGCGCTGGTGCCGCGCGTGCGCGACGCGGTCCAGATCCCGGTGGTGGCGGCCGGCGGGATCATGGACGGGCGCGGCATCGCCGCCTGCCTGGCCCTGGGCGCCGACGCCGTGGCCCTCGGCACCGCCTTCCTCGCGAGCGACGAGAGCGGCGCGCCGGCGAAGCACAAGGCGGCGCTGCGCCAGCGCGCCGGCGAGGACGCCACCGCCCTGACCCGCGCCTTCTCGGGCAAGGCGGCGCGCGGGCTGCGGAACCGCTTCCTGTCCGAGCAGGACGGGAGCGCGGCCGTGCTGCCCTACCCGGCGCAGAACCAGCTCACCGCCGGGCTGCGGCGCGAGGCGGTGAAGCAGGGGCGCTTCGACCTCGCCAGCCTCTGGGCCGGCCAGGGGGCGCCGCTCGCGCGCGGCGGTCCGGCCGCGGAGCTCTTCCACCAGCTGGTCGAGCAGACCGAGGCGGTGGTCCGCCAGCTCCACGGCTGAAGCCTGCCGGCGGACGGCTCGCGGCGAAAACTTTGCGTGGCGCTTGATCGCTCCCGGTGCTCTCGGCTGAGCGAAACCTCCACAAATCGGCCGGTTGTCCTCTTTCGGCGGCCGGGTCCGGGGGTTGCAAGGCCCTCGCCCTTCGCCATGGACGCCTGGGGACAGACCGGCAAGAAGGGCCGCGCCCCGCGAACGGGAATCTTCTTCTGCCGGTGCGGCCCGAACATCGGCGCGCTGGTGGATCTGGATCGCCTCGCCGCCGAGCCCTGGCCGGCGGCCCACGTCTCCATCCATCCCGTCCTCTGCTCCGAGGACGGCA
Source organism: Myxococcales bacterium (assembly GCA_021782135.1). Taxonomy (GTDB): domain Bacteria; phylum Myxococcota; class Myxococcia; order Myxococcales; family Anaeromyxobacteraceae; genus Anaeromyxobacter_B. Next base: position 11,050 of record JAJXVM010000091.1, read on the forward strand.
AGCGCGCGCTCGCGTCGAGGGCGCGCGAGGCGCGGCTCGAACGAGCGGTCGTCGTCGCCTGCTCGCCGCGCGAGCACGAGGCGACCTTCTGCGCGGCGCTGGAGACGGCGGGGCTCGACCCGGCCTTCGTGCAGGTGGTGGACGTGCGCGAGGCGCGGGAGTGGCTGGGAGGCGACCGCGAGGACGCGACCCGCGCCGCGCGAGCCCAGATCGCCGCGGCCGTGGCGCGCGTGGGGCTGCACGAGCCCCTGCGGCGGGACGAGCTCGACGCCTGCCTCGACGTCCTCGTGGTCGGCGGCGGTCCCGCCGGGCTGTCGGCGGCCCTCGCGCTCGCGCAGGAGGGGCGGCAGGTGATCCTGGCCGAGCGGGAGCACGCCCTCGGCGGCGCCGCCGGGCGCCTCGACCACCTGTTCCCGACCGACAAGTGCGCGAGCTGCGCCCTCACCCCCGCCATCGAGGCCGTGCTCCATCACGAGCGGATCCGGGTGATCACCGGGGCCACCCTGCTCGGCGCCGTCGGGAGCCTCGGCCGCTTCGTGGCCCAGCTCCGGGTCGAGCCGCGCGGAGTCGATCCGGAGCTCTGCTTCGGCTGCTCCGAGTGCGCCATCGCGTGCCCGGTGCAGGTCCCCGCCCGCCCGGGCGCGGTGGCGCGCACCGCCATCGGCGTCCCCTGGCCCGGCGCGATCCCGCACGCCGCCGCCATCTACTGGGACAGCTGCCTGCTCACGCGGGGGGAGGAGTGCGACCGCTGCGCCCGGGCCTGCGCCGCCGGCGCGCTCCGCTTCGACGAGCGGCCCGTCCTGCGCGAGGTGCGCTGCGGCGCGGTGGTGCTGGCCACCGGCGCGAAGCCGGGCGCGATCGCGCCGGCCCCGGGGCTCGTCGGGACCTG
>JAJXVM010000092.1 GCA_021782135.1 Myxococcales bacterium
GGCGGCGGCGCAGCCGGACTTCGAACCGGCCGCGCGCCAGCCGCCCCGCCGCGGCAGGGTGCTCGCCGGGCTCGCCGCGGTCTCGCTGCTCGCCGCCGCCGCCTACCACGGCAACGGCTACGTCCAGCGGCGTCAGGCGCTCCAGAGCCAGGTCTCGGTCCTGCCGGGGACGCCGGAGGGCCTGCGCGCCGTCCGCCAATCCGACGGCCGCTTCCTGCTGACCCGGCTCGCCGGCCGGAGCCCCGATCCCGGCCAGTTGGAGCGCTTCCAGGCGGCGCAGGCCGCGCGGGGCTGGAAGCTCGACGAGCTCGGCCAGGGCGCCTGGATGCTGGCGCCCGAACCGGGGAGCCCCCGATGACTCGAGGAATCGACCGCCGTCCGGCGGACCGGCGCGCGCGCGGCTTCACCATGGTGGAGCTGATGGTCGTGACCGCCATCGTCGGCCTGCTCAGCTCGGTGGCGGTGCCCGGCTACCAGCGCATGGTCCTGCGGAGCCGGAGCGCCGAGCGGGGCGTGATCCTGCCGGCCGTCGCGCAGGCGGGACAGGACCTCATCGGGCAGAAGGGCCAGTTCCCGAGCCCGTTCGTCGGCGCCGCGAACCCGCCCGGAACCCCGACCACCTACAAGCGAGCCATGGCCCTGGGACAGCCCGGCTGGAAGGACGTGGACCTGGTCGTGGAGGGCGGGCTCTACTACAGCTACGGCTTCGTCGGGAGCAACACGCCGGTGGTGTCCCTCACCGTGACCGCGGACGGCGATCTGGACGGGGATGGGGTGCTCAGCACCAAGGTGATCCAGTACTCGTTCCTGAACGGCGCCATGCTCCCGGTCTCCGAGACGCCTCCGGCGGGCCAGGAGGACCTGCTGACCTTCTGAGGCGAGCGCGGGCCTGGCACGTTCGCCTTGCCCCCGTGCTGCCGCCGCGCCATTCTCCCGGGCGTGTCGCAGAGCGCCACCGACGCCGCCCGCCGGGGCGGGGAGCTGAAGGAGCGGATCCGCGCCGCGGACCACGCCTACTACGTCCTCGATCAGCCCGTCCTCTCCGACGCCGAGTACGATCGGCTGATGCGCGAGCTGGCCGCGCTCGAGGCCGCGCACCCGGAGCTGGCCGACCCCGACTCGCCCACCCAGCGCGTCTCCGGCGCGCCGGCGGCCCGCTTCGAGCGGGTGGCGCACCGCGAGCCGATGCTCTCGCTCGGCAACGTGCAGACCGACGCCGAGCTCGACGAGCTCGACGCCCGCGTGCACCGGCTGCTCGGGCTCCCCGAGTCGGTCGAGGTCGCCTACGTCTGCGAGCCGAAGCTCGACGGGCTCTCGGCCGAGCTGGTCTACGAGGACGGCGCCTTCGTCTCCGGCTCCACCCGCGGCGACGGAGCGTACGGGGAGGACGTCACCCGCAACCTGCGCACGGTCGGCGGCCTCCAGGCGAACCGCGGCGTGCCGCAGCGGCTCGCGGGGCGCCCGCCGCGGCGCATCGAGGTGCGGGGCGAGGTGTTGCTCCAGAAGCGGCACTTCGAGGCGATGAACCAGCTCATCCTCCGCCAGGGCGGGGTGCCCTTCGCGAACCCCCGCAACGCCGCCGCCGGCTCGCTGCGGCAGCTCGACTGGCGCATCACCGCCACCCGGCCGCTCTCCTTCATCGCCTACGAGGCGCTCGTCCCCCACGGCGAGCCCTGGGGGACGCACTGGGAGAAGCTGCGGGCGCTGGCCGCGCTCGGCTTCGACACCAACCCCGAGAACGCGCTCTGCCACGGCATCGCGGAGGTGAAGCGCTACCGCGACCGGATGGAGCGGCGCCGCTTCGAGCTCCCCTACGACACCGACGGCGTGGTGGTGAAGGTGGACGACCTCGACTGGCGCCGCCGGCTCGGCGCGGCGAGCAAGTTCCCGCGCTGGGCGGCGGCCTTCAAGTACCCGCCGCAGGAGGAGGCCACCCGCGTCCGCGCCATCTGGGCCTCGGTGGGGCGCACCGGCATCCTCACGCCGGTGGTGGAGGTGGACCCGGTGCAGCTCTCCGGCGCCACCGTCTCGCGCGCCACCCTCCACAACGAGGACGAGATGCGCCGCAAGGACATCCGCCAGGGCGACTGGGTGCTCATCCGGCGCGCCGGCGAGGTGATCCCCGAGGTGGTGAAGCCGCTGCCGGAGCGGCGCACCGGCGCCGAGACCTTCTTCGAGTTCCCGAGGCACTGCCCGATCTGCGGCGCGGCGGTGGTGCGCGAGGAGGGGGAGAAGGTCTACCGCTGCACCGGGGCGGCCTGCCCGGCGCAGCTCCAGGGGCGGCTGCGCCACTTCGCGCAGCGGCGCGCCATGGACGTGGACGGGCTCGGCGACAAGCTCTGCGCCCAGCTCGTCGAGACCGGGCTGGTGAAGGACTTCGCCGACCTGTACGCCATCACCCACGAGCGGTGGGAGGGGCTGGAGCGGATGGCGGAGAAGAGCGCGCAGAACATGGTGGACGCGCTCGAGCGCTCGAAGGACACCACCCTGCGCCGCCTGCTCTTCGGCCTCGGCATCCCGCAGGTGGGCGAGGCCACCGCGGCCACGCTGGCGCGCCACTTCGGCACCGTCGCGACGTTCCTCGCGGCCTCCGAGGAGGAGCTGCTCGCGGTCCGCGACATCGGCCCGGAGAGCGCCCGCGAGATCCGCGCCTGGACCTCCGAGCCGCAGAACGTCCGGGTGGTGGAGCGGCTCCTCGCCGCCGGCGTGGCCCCGGCCCCGGAGGAGGTGGACGCGCGCGGCGCGCTCGCCGGCAAGACGGTGGTGCTCACCGGCGGGCTCTCGCGGCTCTCGCGCGACGAGGCCAAGGCGGAGATCGAGCGGCGCGGCGGCAAGGTGTCGGGCTCGGTCTCGAGGAAGACGCACCTGGTGGTGGCGGGCGAGGAGGCCGGCTCCAAGCTCGAGAAGGCCCGCGCCCTCGGCGTGAGGGTGATCGGCGAGGAGGAGTTCCTCGCCCTGCTGGAGGAGTGACCATGGCCCGCGCGCGCGCCCGCATCCTCGTCGCCGGCAGGGTGCAGGGGGTCTTCTTCCGCCAGTCCACCGCCGACGAGGGGGCGCGGCTCGGGCTCGACGGCAGCGCGCGCAACCTCCCCGCGGGCGAGGTCGAGGTCGTCGCGGAGGGCGAGCGCGCGCGCGTGGAGGAGCTGGTGCGCTGGTGTCACCGCGGCCCGCCCGCGGCCCGGGTGGAGCGGGTGGAGGTGACCTGGGAGGCGCCGCGCGGCGAGGCGGGCGGCTTCCGGGTCCTGCGGTAGGCGGCCGTCGCCCCGCCGGCGTCGCGCGGCGGGGCGCGCGTCGTCCGCGCCGGTTCGTGCTAGGTTCCCTCGTCGATGCGGGCGCTCGTCACAGGAGGAACCGGTTTCGTCGGGGCGAACGTGGTCCGGTCGCTGCTGGAGCGGGGGGAGGAGGTGCGCGTCCTCGCGCGGCCCAGCTCCGACCTGGGCAACCTGAAGGACCTCGCGGTGGAGGTGGCCCCGGGCGACCTGCGCGACCCCGAGTCGGTCCGCCGGGCGGTCCGCGGCTGCGCGCGGGTGTTCCACGTCGCCGCCGACTACCGCTTCTGGGCGCGCGACCCGCGCGAGATCTACCGCAGCAACGTGGACGGCACGGTCAACGTGATGGAGGCCTGCCTCGCCGAGGGGGTCGAGCGGGTGGTCTACACCTCCACCGTCGGGACCATCGGGCTCTCGGCGCTGCCGGCGCCCTGCGACGAGACCACGCCGCTCCTCGCCGACCAGCTCACCAGCCACTACAAGCGGTCCAAGCTCGAGGCGGAGCGGGCGGCGCTGGCGTTCGTGGCCCGGGGGCTGCCGCTGGTGGTGGTGAACCCGAGCGCGCCGGTCGGCCCCTGGGACGCCAAGCCCACCCCCACCGGCCAGATCATCCTCGACTTCGTCCGCCGCAAGCTGCCGGCCATCGTGGACACCGGCCTCAACGTGGTCCACGTGCGGGACGTCGCCGAGGGGCACCTGCTCGCGGCCGAGCGGGGGCGGGTGGGCGAGCGGTACATCCTCGGGAACCGCAACATGACGCTGGCCGAGATCGCCGCCGAGCTCGCCCGCATCACCGGGCTGCCGGCGCCGCGGCTGCGGCTCCCCTACGCCGTCGCCTGGACCGCGGGGGCGGTCAGCACGGCGGTGGCCGACTGGATCACCCACCGCCCGCCGGCGGTGGCGCTCGAGGCGGTGAAGATGGCGCGCCGCCGGATGTTCTTCGACGCCGGGAAGGCGCTGCGGGAGCTGGGCCTTCCCCAGACCCCCGTGCGCGCCGCCTTCGAGGACGCCATCGCCTGGTTCGAGCAGCACGGACGCATCCCGAGCACGCCGAGGAGGAACGCCGAGTGGGCATCCCGTTGAAGCAGGTGGTGGCGGTGGGCAAGTACATCGCCGCGCAGAAGCTCCGCCGGAGGAAGCGCTACCCGCTCGTGCTGATGCTCGAGCCGCTCTTCCGCTGCAACCTCGCCTGCATGGGCTGCGGCAAGATCCAGCACCCCGAGGAGATCCTCGACCAGCACCTCACCCCGGAGCAGTGCTGGGCGGCGGCGGAGGAGTGCGGGGCGCCCATGGTGAGCATCTGCGGGGGCGAGCCGCTCATCCACCCGGCCATCGACCGCGTCGTCTCCGGCCTGGTGGAGCGCGGCAAGTTCGTCTACCTGTGCACCAACGCCATCCTGCTCGAGCGCAAGCTCGACCTCTTCCGGCCGGACGACCAGTTCAGCTTCAACGTGCACCTCGACGGCGTCGCCGAGCGCCACGACGCCTCGGTCCAGCGCGAGGGGGTCCACGACACCGCCGTGAAGGCCATCCGCGAGGCGAAGCGGCGCGGCTTCCGGGTGACCACCAACTCGACGATCTTCCTCGGCCACGACCCGGCCGACCTGCACCGCTTCTTCGACGAGATGACGGCGCTCGGCGTGGACGGGATGACCATCTCGCCCGGCTACTCCTACGAGCACGCGCCGGTGCAGGGCAAGTTCCTCCACCGGGAGCAGACCCGGGAGCTCTTCCGCGCCGCGCTGGCGCCGGCCGGGTCGCGGGGCTGGGTGTTCAACCACTCGCCGATGTACCTCGACTTCCTCGAGGGCAAGCGCGAGTACGCCTGCACGCCCTGGGGCAGCCCGAACTACAGCGTCCTCGGCTGGCAGAGGCCGTGCTATCTCTTCAGCGAGGGGGCGTACGCCCGGACCTTCCGGGAGCTCATGGAGACCACGGCGTGGGACCGGTACGGCACCGGCCGCCACCCCAAGTGCGAGGACTGCATGGTCCACAGCGGGTACGAGCCATCGGCGGTCGAGGACGGCATGGCCAGCCTCGGCAACGTCGTGCGCTCGCTGCGGTCCACCCTGCGCTGACCCATGGCCGAGCTCGATCGCAAGGACAGCCACCTCGCGCTCTGCCTCGAGCAGGAGGTGGAGTACCCGGGATCGAGCGGCTTCGCCGGCCTGCGCTTCGATCACGACGCGCTCCCCGAGATCGACCGCGAGGCGGTGAGCACCGGCGTCGAGCTCCTCGGCAAGCGGCTCGCCGCGCCCATCGTGATCGGCGCCATGACCGGCGGCACCCCCCGCGCCGCCGAGCTGAACCGCCGGCTCGCCCGCGCCGCGGCCGCCTGCGGGGTGGGGATGGCGCTCGGGTCGCAGCGCAAGATGCTGCAGGACCCCGGCACCCGCGCCTCGTTCGCGGTGCGGGAGGCGGCGCCCGGCCTGCCGCTGCTCTTCGGCAACCTGGGCGCCGTCCAGCTCAACTACGGCGTGGGCGCGCCGGAGGTGCGCCGGCTGGTGACCGAGGTCGGCTGCGACGCCTTCCTCTTCCACCTCAACCCCCTCCAGGAGGCGATCCAGCCGGAGGGCGACACCCGCTTCGCCTCGCTGCTGGCGAGGCTGCGCGAGGTGGCGCCCGCGGCCGGCGTCCCGGTCCTGCTCAAGGAGGTGGGCTCGGGGATCTCGCGCACCACCGCCGCCAAGATCCGCGAGCTGCCGGTGGCCGGCGTCGAGACCTCGGGGGTGGGCGGCACCTCCTGGTCGCGCATCGAGAGCCTGCGCACGGCCGATCCGGTGCAGCGCAGCACCGGCGAGCTCTTCGCCCGCTGGGGGGTGCCCACCGTCGAGAGCATCCGCGCCTGCCGGGAGGAGCTGCCCGGGCGGGTGATCATCGCCTCGGGGGGCATCCGCAACGGCATCGAGGCGGCCAAGGCGCTCGCCCTGGGGGCCGACGCCGTCGCGCTGGCGCTCCCGCTGCTGCGCGCGGCCGAGCGCTCGGTGGAGGACGCCGTCCTGGCGCTGCGCCGGGTGATCGAGGAGCTGCGCACCGCCATGTTCGTCACCGGTTGTCGCGCCGTGGCCGACCTCCGCTCCCGCCCGCTCTTGCGCGCGCGCGACTTCACCGCGGAGGGCTGATGGCGAGCGAGCCGCGGACCCGGCCCGAGGACGGCCCCTGGGACGCCATCGTCGTCGGCGCGGGGATCGCCGGCCTGGTGGCCGCCACCGACCTGCGCCAGCGCGGCCACCGCGTGCTGGTGCTCGAGCACAACCACCAGGCGGGCGGGCTGCTCTCGGGGATGTGGCGCCGCGGCCTCTACTTCGACGTGGGCTGCCAGTCCTTCGAGGACATGGGGATCGTCTTCCCGCTGCTCGAGCAGTACGGGCTCTCCGACCTGGCCCGCTTCCGCCGCGCCCGCTACCGGATCGTGATGCCGGGGCTCGACGAGGTGGTCGAGTCCCTGCCGCAGATGCGGCGCGCCTTCCAGGCCGCCTTCCCGGAGCAGGCGGAGGGGCTCGGGCGCGTGTTCGGGCAGCACGAGCGGACCTCGGCGCTGGTCCGCCGGCTCTTCACGCCCGACCGCGTCCCCTTCGTGCGCGACGAGCGGCCGCTCTCGCTGGCGCGCTGGGTGGCGCAGGCCGTCGCCGGGCCGGGCTTCCCCTCGCCGCTGGCGGCGGCGCGCCAGCTGCGCGAGCTCGGCACGCTGGTCCTCGAGGACTTCACCCGGTGGTACGAGCGGCAGCTGCCGCCCTCGGGCGTGCGCGACCTGCTCTCGCGCTGCGGCTACACGCGCATGAACGTGTTCGTCGCCTCGGCGTTCTGGCACCTCTGGGCCCACGACTACTGGTACCCCGAGGGCGGGCTGCAGCCCTGGTTCGACCGGTGGGTGGCGCGGCTGCGCGAGCGGGGGGTGGGCTTCCTCTTCAAGCGCGGCGTCACCGCGCTCGAGCAGCGGGGGGACCGCGCCACCGCGGTCCTCACCGCCCGCGGCGAGCGCTTCGAGGCGCCGGAGATCGTCTACTGCGGCGACTACCGGCAGGCGGTCCACCGGCTGGTGGGCGCCGGGCGCTACCGGCCGCGCGAGCTGGCGCGCCTCGACGCCGCCCGGCACTCGGACGCCATGGTCTCGGCCTACGTCGGGCTCGACCTCGCGCCCGAGGCGCTGCGCGAGCGGCTGCGGGCCTCGCACGTCTTCTTCTTCCCCGACTTCGGCTGCCGCACCGCGCTCGACCCCGCCGATCCGGGGGCGCACCGCCGGGCCTTCCTGGAGGTGACCTCGCACGGCGGCGACGAGCCCGGGCTGCGCGGGGCGGCGCGCTCGGCGGTGGTGCTGCAGGCCTTCACGCGCCACGACTGGCAGGACGGCTGGGGCACCGGGCTCTCCGGCGACACCGCCCGGGAGGGCAAGGCGCCGGCCCGCCCGGCGGAGTACCGGCGCCGCAAGCGCGCCGTGGCCGAGGACCTGCTCGCCACCTTCGAGAAGCTCGTCCCGGGGGCCGCCGCCCGGGTCTCGTACCTCGACGTGGGCGCGCCGCAGTCGGCGGTCCGCTTCACCCGGAACGCCTTCGGCGGCACCTGCGGGTTCGAGCTCAACTGGCGCAACTACCCGTTCGCGAACCCGCTCGCGCACGCCGCCTCGCCGCTCGAGAACTTCCACCTCGCCGGCCACTTCACCGTCTGGCCGGGCGCGGTGCCCACCGCGGCGCTCTCGGGCAAGATCGCGGCCCTGCGCGCCCACGAGCGGCTCGGCGCGCCGCGCGACCGGACGGGGAAGAGGTAGGACATGCAACGGGAATCGACCGCCACGCCGCCCCCCACCCTGTCGAGCGCGGCCCTGCTCCGGGGATGGAGCGAGTGCTGGGACGTGCTGCGCGAGCACGGGAAGACCTTCCACCTGATGGCCCGGGTGCTCGGCCCCGAGCGTGGGAACGCCATCGCCGCGCTCTACCGCTTCGCCCGCGTCGCCGACGACGTCGTGGACGAGCCGGGGCCGGACGACGCGCCGGAGGCGATCCGCGCCCGGCTGCGGGAGATGCTGGCCGAGCTCCGGCGCGGGGTGGCCGGCGAGAGCGCCGAGCCGGCCTACGCCATCCTGGGCGACACCGTCCGCCGGTACGGGATCCCGCTCGAGCCCTTCGACGACCTGGTGGCCGGCGTCGAGATGGACCTCGAGGCGGTGCGCTACCGCACCTTCGCCGACCTCGAGCTGTACTGCTACCGGGTGGCGGGCACGGTCGGCCTCATGATCACCCCGGTCGCCGGCTACCGCCCGGGCAGCCTCGCGCTCGAGCACGCCAAGCAGCTCGGGACGGCGATGCAGCTCACCAACATCCTGCGGGACGTGGGCGAGGACCTGGGGCGGGGACGCATCTACCTGCCGCGGGAGGACCTCGAGCGGTTCGGGCTCGGCGACGCCGACCTCGCCGCCCGGCGCGTGGACGACCGGTTCCGGGCCCTGATGGCGTTCCAGATCGACCGGGCGCGGCGCCTCTACGCCGAGGGGCTGGGGCTCATCCCGCTCCTCGCCGACGCGCGCGGCCGGGCCGCCTTCGGCTTCGCCGCCGAGGCCTACGGCGGGATCCTCGGCAAGATCGAGGAGGCCGGCTACGACGTCTTCACCCGGCGCGCGCACCTCGGCCTCGCCGAGAAGCTGGCGGTGCTGCCGGGCTCGGTCTGGCGCGCCTGGGCGGCGCCGCTCCTCGACGGGAGGGCCCGGCCGTGAGGACCGCGGAGCTCCGCGCGCCCTCCGGCGCGCTCGAGGCCGGGGCGCGGGCGGCGTCGGCCGCCGCCCGGGAGCACCTGTTCCGCATCCAGCGGGGCGACCACTGGTGCGCCGAGCTGGAGTCGAACACCACCATCACGGCGGAGTACGTGCTGCTCCAGCAGGCGCTCGGGCTCGAGCTGGGCGAGCGCCGGCGGGAGATCGCCCGCTACCTCTCCTCGCGCCAGAAGGCCGACGGCAGCTGGGGGATCGCCTGGAACCTGCCCGGCGACGTCTCCACCTCGGTCGAGACCTACCTCGCCCTGCTGCTGGTGGGGGTCCCGCGCGAGGACGCGCGCATGATCCGGGCGGAGGAGTACATCCGCGCCCAGGGCGGGGTGGCGCGGGTGCGGGTGTTCACGCGCATCAACCTCGCCCTCTTCGGCCTCTTCCCGTGGGACGCCGTGCCCTGCGTGCCGCCGGAGGTGATCCTCCTGCCGGACGCCAGCCCCATCAACGTGTACCGGCTCTCGAGCTGGGCGCGCGGCACCATGGTGCCGCTGTTCGCGATCTTCCACCACCGGCCGGTCTTCGCCCTCCCCGGCGGGCGCTCCGCGGAGAGCGGGCTGCTCGACCACCTCTGGCTCGACCCCGCCAACAAGCGGCTCCCGTACCGGGAGTCGCTGCTCGACACGGTGCGCGGCGACGGGCTCGGCTGGAGGAGCTTCTTCAACGCCGGCGACGCGCTGCTGCGCGCCTACGAGGGCGTCCGGGGCGCGCCGGGGCTGTCGCGCCTGCGCGCCCACGCGCTGCGGGTCTGCGAGCGCTGGGTGCTCGAGCACCAGGAGGAGAGCGGGGACTGGGCCGGCATCTTCCCGCCCATGCTGAACGGCGTGCTGGCGCTCCACCTCGCCGGCCACCCGCTCGACTCGAGCCCGGTCCGCCGCGGCCTCGAGGCCATCGAGCGCTTCGGGATCCAGGACGGCGAGGGCTTCCGGGTCGAGGCCTGCCAGTCCCCGGTCTGGGACTCGGCCCTCACGCTCATCGGCCTCGCCGACGCCGGGCACGACGGCCGCGACCCGCGCCTGGCCCGCGTGCGCCGCTGGCTCGAGGCGAAGCAGATCCTCGAGGACCACGGCGACTGGAAGGTCTTCAACCGGCGCGGCCGCCCCGGCGGCTGGTCCTTCGAGCACGTCAACACCTGGTACCCGGACGTCGACGACACCGCCGCGGTGATCCTGGCCTTCCTCAAGACGGACCCCGCCAGCCGCGACGGCGAGGTGCTCCGGCGCGGGGTGGACTGGATGCTCTCGATGCAGAACCGGGACGGCGGCTGGGCCGCCTTCGACGTCGAGAACGACCGCGAGTTCCTGAACCAGATCCCCTTCTCGGACATGGACTCGCTCTGCGACCCCTCCACGCCCGACGTGACCGGCCGGGTGCTCGAGGCGCTCGGCGCCCTCGGGGAGCGCCGCCACCGGGCGGCCGTGCGCCGCGGGCTCGACTACCTGCGCCGCGCCCAGGAGCCGGAAGGGAGCTGGTTCGGGCGCTGGGGCGTCAACTACGTCTACGGCACCTCCAACGTGCTGAACGGGCTCGCCCGCCAGGGCGTGCCGGCCTCCGATCCGATGGTGGTCCGGGCGCTGCGCTGGCTCGAGTCGGTGCAGAACCCCGACGGCGGGTTCGGCGAGGGGCTCGAGTCCTACGACGACCGCGCCGCCATGGGGCAGGGGCCCTCCACGGCCTCGCAGACGGCCTGGGGGGTGATGGGGCTGCTCGCCTACCGCTCCTCCTCCGACGAGGCGGCGCGGCGCGGGGTGGCCTGGCTCGTGGAGCACCAGCTGGGGGAAGGGGATCTGGCGGGGTCCTGGGCCGAGGAGGAGTTCACCGGGACCGGCTTCCCGCGCCACTTCTACCTCCGCTACCACCTCTACCGGCACTACTTCCCGCTCATGGCGCTCGGGCGCTTCTGCGCCGGCGGGGCCTGAGGGGGCGCGGGTGACGCCGGGGCTCGGGCGGCTGCTCTGGGGCACGGTGGTGCACCGGCCCTACGTGTACGCCTTCTTCGCCTGCTACCTCGCCTTCGCCCTGCGCCAGCTGGGCGCGCGGCGGACGCTGGCGTTCACCGTCTCGACCTGGCTCCTCGCCTTCGGCGCGGAGTACAGCTCGACGCGCAACGGGTTCCCCTTCGGCCCCTACGCCTACTTCGACGCCACCCGCGCGCGCGAGCTCTGGATCTCGAACGTGCCGTTCTGGGACTCGCTCTCGTTCGTGTTCCTGTCGTACTTCAGCTTCGTCCTGGCCGCGGCGGCCCTCTCGCCGCGCGAGGCGCTCGACCGGCGCGACTGGCCGGGGCTGCGCCACCCGGCGGCGCCGCTCCTGGGGGGCCTCGCCATGATGCTCCTCGACGTGGTCATCGACCCGGTGGCGCTCCAGGGCGACAAGTGGTTCCTGGGGCGCATCTACGAGTACCCGTACCGCGGCTTCTGGTTCGGGGTGACCGCCGCCAACTTCGCCGGCTGGTTCCTGGTCGGCGCGGCGAGCCAGTGGGCCTTCCAGCTCGCGGTGCGCTGGGTGCCGGGGCTCCGCGCCCCGTGGCGACCGGTGCCCCCGCGGTTCGCCTGGGCGGCCTGGGGGGTCTACGCCGGCGTCCTCGGCTTCAACCTGGCGATGACCCTCGCCATCCGCGACTGGGCGCTCGCGACCGCCAGCGGCGCGGTCGCCGCCGCCACCCTCTCCGCGCTCGCCTGGCGCCTGCGCGCCCCCGGGCGGCTCGCGTGATCCTGGTCTGCGCCGCGACCGGCACCGAGGCGGCCGAGTGCCGCCGCGGGATCGCGGCCGCGGGCGCCGGCGGGCTCGAGGTGCTCACGGTCGGCGTGGGGCCGGAGCGGGCCGGCGAGGCGCTCTCGCG
>JAJXVM010000093.1 GCA_021782135.1 Myxococcales bacterium
TGTCGGCCTCCATCTGCTCGCAGAGCGCATCCGCGAAGAGGTCGGTGTAGGCCTTCACGGCCGGCTTCTTGGCCACGCTCTTGCCGGTGGCGATGTCGAAGAAGGAGAGGCCGTGGCCGCGGGTGGCGGCGTCCGACTCCGCCGGCTGGTAACCCTTCCCCTTCATGGTGATGGCGTGCACCAGCACCGGCCCGTCGCAGGTGAGGAGCTTCTGGAAGCTCTCCACCAGCCCGACCACGTCGTGACCGTCGACCGGGCCGACGTACTGGAACCCGAGCCCCTCGAAGAGGATGCCGGGGGTGACGAGCGCCTTGGTGGCGTTGATGGCGTGGCGGATGACCTTGATGGCCTCCGGCCCCTTCGGCACCACCGTGAGCACGTCCTTCACCGTCCGCCGCCAGCGGTTGAAGGTGCGCGAGGCGAACTTCTTCGAGAACCACTCCGAGAGCGCGCCCACGTTGGGCGAGATCGACATCTCGTTGTCGTTCAGGACCACCAGCAGGTCGCGGCCGAGCCAGCCCGCCTGGTTGAGCCCCTCGAAGGCGGCCCCGCCGGTGAGGGCGCCGTCGCCGACCAGCGCCACCACCTTGCCGGCCTGGCCGTTCATGCGGCGGGCCTCGAGGATGCCGAGCGCCGCGCTGATGGCGGTCGAGGCGTGCCCCACGCCGAAGGCGTCGTGCGGGGACTCGTGCCGCTCCGGGAACCCGGCGAGCCCGCCCTCGGTGCGGATGGTGCGGAACGCCTCGCGCCGCCCGGTGAGCAACTTGTGCGCGTAGGCCTGGTGGCCCACGTCGAACACGACGCTGTCCACCGGCGAGTTGAGGACGTAGTGGAGCGCCACGTTCAGCTCCACCGCCCCGAGCGACGCGCCGAGGTGCCCGCCGTTGCGGGCGCAGGTGGCGATGATCTCCTCGCGGATCTCCTGGCAGAGCCGGGGCAGGTCGGCCGGCTTGAGCCGCTTCAGGTCGAGCGGGGAGTCGATTCGGTCGAGCAGGCGGCTCATGGCTTCGCCCTCCATCGTTCAGTTGCTCCGCGACACCACCCGGCGACGGAGGCCAAGCGGCAACCTTCTAGCAGGCGCTCCGGGGTTCTTTCAACGAATACTGAAAACAGCGCCTCAGGCGGGGGTCGCCAGCCCGGCCGCCCGGGCGCCCAGGATCTCGCGCATCCGGGCGATGAGACGGTCCATGTCGAGCGGCTTGGGGAAGTAGTCGATCGCCCCGGCCTCCATGCCGACCCGCTCGTCCTCGACGCTCTTGCGGGCGGAGATGAAGATCACCGGGATGTCCCCGAAGCCGGGGTTCTTCTTGATCGCCCGGCACAGCTCGAACCCGTCGATCCAGCTCATCATCACGTCGAGCAGGATGACGTCCGGCCGGTCGACGTGCATCGCCGAGATGAGCCGCAGGCCGTTGGCCGCCTGCGCCACCTCGAACCCCTCCAGCTCGAGCGCGAGCGTGAGCATCTCACGCGTGTCGCGGTCGTCGTCGACGATGATGACCTTGGGCTTGCGCATCGGCGGGTCGGCCTTCATCCGTTGCCCTTGCCTCCCCCGCCCTCGAGCGGCGCGGGCTCCTCGGAGCCGTCCGCGTTGCGCACCAGGACCTCGACCCGGCGCTCGGCCTCGTCGAGCTTGCGGGTGGCCTCCCGGGCCAGGCGCACGCCCTCGGCGAACTTCTCGATGGAGGCCTCGAGCGGCAGGTCCCCGCGCTCGAGCTCCCCCACCACCCGCTCCAGCCGGGCCACCAGCGCGTCGTACGGCTCGCCCGAGCCCTCGAGGTCCTTCCCTGGATGATCGGCGGGTGCGCTCAAGGTTCCTCCGGCTGCGTTGACCTAATCATGATCGGAATCTCGTTCAACGGCGTCTCCGCCCCCGGATTCCGGCCCGGCTCCGCCCGGGCGGGTCCGCCCGGGCAAAGGATCGCTTCCTGCATCGACGCCGGTCACCACCACGTCGAGCCAGCCCTCGGCCAGGGCCAGACGCAGCGCGTCACCCTGGGCCGCCTCGGCGCTCCGGCGCAGCAGCTTGCCACCGGCGAGCGCGAGCGCAAAGCCGCGCTTCAGCGACTCGGCCACGTTCGCCGGAGCGAGCCGCGCCTTCAGCCGCTCCAGCCGGAGCTCCTCGCGCCGGAAGGTGGCGGCCTGCCACGAGCCGAGGCGGCGGGTCGCATCCTCCGAGCGGGCCACCAGCTCCCGGACGCGGGCGCGCGGCTCCCGGCGTCCCAGCCGGGCCTTGACGGCGTCCTGGGCGTCGCGCTCGGCGCGCAGCCTGCCGCGCAGGAGCGCCTCGGCACGGCGCAGGAGGTCGTCGAGCCGGTGGCGCTGCTCGGAGAGCAGGTGCTTCGGATCGGAGAGCTCGGCCTTGAGCGCCCGCAGCTCGCGGCGCCTCCCCGCGACCGCCTCGGAGGCGGCCCGCAGCAGCCGGGCCCGGGACGCCTGCAGCCCGGCGCGCAGCTCGTCCTTCACCGGCGCCACCAGCTGGGCCGCGTGGGTCGGGGTGGCGGCGCGGACGTCGGCGACGAGGTCGGCCACCGTGACGTCGATCTCGTGCCCGACGGCGCTCACCACCGGGACCGGGCAGGCCGCGATGGCGCGCGCCAGCCGCTCGTCGTTGAACTCGAAGAGGTCCTCCTGCGAGCCGCCGCCGCGGGTGACGACGACGACGTCCACCCCCGCCCGGCAGAGCGAACGAAGGGCCCCCGCCACGGTCGCCGCGGCGCCCGCGCCCTGCACGCGGCAGGGCGCGACCAGCACCGGCAGCCCCGGGAAGCGGGCGTGCAGCACGCGCAGCAGGTCCCGCAGGGCGGCGCCGGTCGGGCTGGTGGCGACCCCCACGCGCCTGGGCAGGAACGGGAGCGGCCGCTTCCGGGCGGGGTCGAGGAGCCCCTCGGCGAGGAGCTTCTCCTTCAGCCGCTGCAGCAGCACGGCCTGCGCGCCGGCGCCCCGGGGCTCCAGCTCGTTCACGACCAGCTGGTACTTGCCGTGGGGCGGGTAGATCTCGACGAAGCCGCGCGCCAGCACCTCCTGCCCGTCGGCGGGCGCGAAGGCGAGCCGCCGCGCCTGCGAGCCCCAGACCACGGCGTTCACGCAGGCGCCCTCGTCCTTGAGCGAGAAGTAGAGGTGCCCGCTCGCCTGCCGGCGCAGGTTCGCCACCTCGCCCGAGACCCACACGTCCTTGAAGCGCGGCTCGACCGCCACCCGCAGCGCCCGCGTCAGCTCCGAGACCGAGAGCGCCCGCGGCTTCACCTGGGCGAAGAGGTCACCGGTCTCACCGGGGCGGACGGCCATGCTCCTCTTCTATGCCGCCGGTCCGACCAGCGTGCGGCGGCGCGGCGCGGCCCGGGCCGGGGCCCGCAGGGCGAGCAGGGTGGTGAGGAAGGCGTCCATGTCCTCCTGGGAGCGCAGGCGCCAGCGCGCGCGCGACGCCCCCGGGCCGACGCGCACCCCCTCCACGCGGGGCGGCCCGAGCGCGAAGACGTCCTCGTCGGTGACGTCGTCCCCGCAGAAGATCGCCTGGGCGCTGCCGGTCTCCTTGAGCAGCCGGAGCACCGCGTCCCCCTTGTTCGGGAAGCTCGCCGGGACGCAGTTGAGCACGTGCTTGCCGTGGACCAGGCGGGCCCCCTCGAGCGCCGCGGCCGCCGCGTGCACCGCCTCCTCGGCGCGCCGCCACTGGCGCTTCAGCCCGTAGTGGATCGACAGGGTCGAGACCTTGTCCTCGACGAAGCAGCCGTCCACCCCGGCCAGCGAGACCTCGAGCTGCCGCACCCACCGGCGCACCCGGGCCACCACCGCCTTCGGCACCTCGCGGGCGCAGCCGTGCTCGAACCCGTGGTTGCCCACCACGGTGGCGGGCACGCCGGCGACGAACTCGGCCGCGTCCTTCCAGGCGCGCCCGGAGACCACCGCCACGGGGTAGCGCTCGGCCGCCCGGGCCAGGAGCTTCTTGGTGGCAGGCCGCATGCGCGCCCCCTGCGGCGTGCGCGCCAGGGGCGCGAGCACCCCGTCGTAGTCGAAGGCGAGGAGGAGCCTGCCCTCCGCCAGGCGGCGGAGCGTGGGGAGGTGGCGCGGGGAGAGGATGTCCATCATGGCGTTCGGGCTCGGACGTGCGGGTTCTCAGGCGGCGCGGCGCGCGGCCGCGAGGCCGGTGCGTACCACGTCCGCCAGGGCCTCGACGAAGGCCGGGCGGGTGCCGAGCGCCGGCACCCGGAAGTAGGCGGCGGCCCCGGCCTCCTCGGCGGCGGCGCGCGCCAGGATGTCGAGGTCGTAGAGGGTCTCGAGGTGCTCGGAGACGAAGGCCACCGGGACCGTGACCACCGCCTTGCCCCGCGCGTGCTCGCGCAGGAACTCGACGGTGTCCGGGCCGAGCCACTTCACCGGCCCGACGCGGCTCTGGTAGGTGACCTGACAGCTGCCGGCCACCCCAGCCCGCTCCGCGGCCCCGCGCGCCGAGAGCTCGACGTAGTCCGGGTAGGGATCGCCCTGGCGCACCTGGCTCATGGGCAGCCCGTGGGCGCTGAAGACCACCAGCAGCTTCTCCCGCAGCTCCGCCGGGACCTGTGCCAGCGTCTCGGAGACCGCCGCCCCGAGCGCGTCGAGGTACCCCGGGTGGTCGTGGTAGGTGCAGACCTCCGCGATCGGGAGCTCGCGCGGCCAGCGCCGCCGCAGCTCCTCGAGCGAGCTGCGGGTGGTCGCGTTCGCCCACTGCGGGTAGAGCGGCAGCGCCACCGCCTGCTCGGCGCCGGCGGCGAGCGCCTCCGCCACCCCCTCGGCGGTGCTGGGGTGGCCGCAGCGCATGGCGAGGTGGCAGGTGAACTCCGGGCCGAGCGCCGCCTCGAGCGCCCGGGCCTGGGCCAGGGTGCCCTCGACCAGCGGCGAGCGGCCCCCGATGAGCTGGTACTTCTCGGCCGACGAGGGGGCGCGGAAGTGGCTGATGAGCCTGGCGACCAGCCGCCGCACCGGGCCGAGCGGGATGGACAGCACCGCCGGGTCGCTGAACAGGTCGTAGAGGTACGGCTCGACCTCGTCGAGCGAGCGCGGGCCGCCCAGGTTCATCAGGAAGACCGCGGTGCGCATCCCTACACCGTCCTCGAGAAGGTGGTCTTCTGGCCGGCGTGCTTCGGCAGGTAGGCGTCGAAGAGCATCGCCACGTTGCGCACCAGCAGGCGCCCGAGCGGGGTCACCCGGAGCACGTCGCCGTCGAAGGTGACGAGCCCGTCGCCCTCGAGCTCCTCCACCCCGGCGCGCAGCGAGGCCTCGATGGCCTGGCGCGCCTCGTCCCCGAACTTCGAGGCGATCTCGCGCAGGTCGAGCCGGAACAGGCACATCACCCGGTTGATGGTGAACCGGCGCAGCACGTCGTCGGCGCTCTGGACCGTGCCGCGCTCGACCGGCAGCTTCCCGGACTCGACGAGGTCGCCCCAGTCCTTCAGCCGGTGGGCGTTCTGGGCGTAGCAGCCCCCCACGTCGGAGATGGAGGTCATCCCGAAGGCCACCGTCTCGTCGGCGTGGCGGGTGGTGTAGCCCTGGAAGTTGCGGGTGAGGTAGCCCTCGTCCTGGGCGCGCGCCAGCTCGTCCGACTCGAGCGCGAAGTGGTCGAGGCCGATCTGGCGGTACCCGGCGTTGCCGAAGGTCTCGGCGGCGGTGAGGAAGAGCTGCACCCGCTGCTCGGTGGTGGGCAGCTCCGAGACCGGGAGCAGCTTCTGGTGGGGCTTCGCCCAGGGCACGTGGGCGTACCCGAAGACCGCCATGCGGTCGGGGTGGATGGCCAGGATCCGCTCCAGCGTGTGTCGCCAGGAGTCGAGCGTCTGGAACGGCAGGCCGTAGATGAGGTCGAGGTTCACGCCCTCGAACCCGTTGTCGCGCGCCGCCCGCACCAGCTCGGCGGTCTCCTTCTCGCCCTGGATGCGCCCCACGGCCTGCTGCACCCGGGGCTCGAAGTCCTGCACGCCCATCGAGATGCGGTTGAAGCCGAGCTTCGCCAGCAGCTCCACCTGGGCCCGGGTGGTGATGGCCGGGTCGATCTCGATCGACTGCTCCGACTCGCGGGTGATGTGGAAGTGCTTCGAGAGGATGTCGTGGCAGCGCTGCAGCTGCTTCAGGTCGAGGAAGGTCGGCGTGCCGCCGCCCCAGTGCAGCTGGGTCACCTCGCGCCGGCGCGGGAGGCGGGAGGCCACCAGGGCCACCTCCTTCTCGAGCACGTCGAGGTAGCCGTCCGGCCGGCTGTGGTCGTGGGTGGCGATGACGTTGCAGCCGCAGAACCGGCACATCTCGCGGCAGAACGGGAGGTGGACGTAGATCGAGACCGGGCCGCCGGCGGCGTCGGCGCGGGCGAGGTGCTCCTCGTAGCCCGCCGGCCCGAAGGCGTCGGTCCACTCCGGCGCGGTCGGGTAGCTCGTGTAGCGGGGACCGGGGCGGTCGTACTTCTTGATGAGCTCCAGCGGGGGGATCTGGATCACGCGCGCTCCTGGGGCACCGGCCAGCCGTGCACCAGCTCGACCAGCGCCTTCACGTTCTCGGGCGGCGTGGGCGGCTGGATGCCGTGGCCGAGGTTGAAGATGTAACCGGGCTCGCCGGCGGCCGCTTCCAGCACCGCCCGGGCGCGGGCGAGCAGGGTCTCCCGCGGCCCGAGGAGCAGCGTCGAGTCGAGGTTGCCCTGGACCGCCACCCCGGGGAGCTGCCGGCGGGCCTCGGCGATGGGGATGCGCCAGTCGAAGCCCACCACGTCGTAGCCGAGCTTCGAGAGCGGCGAGAGGTGCGTGCTCGTCCCGGTGGAGAAGATGATGGAGGGGACGCTCAGCGGCCGCATGGCCTCGGCGATGCGGGCCAGGTACGGGAAGCTGAACTCCTCGAGGTCCTCGCGCGCCAGCTCGCCGAGCCAGCTCTCGAAGATCTGGACCGCCTGGGCACCCGCCGAGACCTGGGCCTGGAGCTGGACGATGGCGGCCTGGGTGAGCTTCTCGAAGAGGGCGTGCGCCGCGGCGCGGTCCGCGTAGAGCAGGGTCTTGAGCCGGGTGAAGCCCTGGCTGCCGCCCTCGACCGCGTAGCTCGCCACGGTGAACGGCCCGCCGACGAAGCCGATGAGCGGCACGCGGTCCGCGAGCACGCGCCGGATGGCCTTCACGCCCTCGATCACGTAGGGCAGGTCCTTCGCGGGGTCGGGGACGCGCAAGGCGTCGATGGCGGCCCGATCGCGCACCGGGTTGCCGATCTTCGGCCCCCCGTCGCCCTTGCCCTTCTCCCCCTTCTCGAAGGAGAGGTCGAGCCCCATGGCCGGCAGGGCCACCAGGATGTCGGAGAAGAGGATGGCGGCGTCGAAGCCGAACTCGTCGATGGGCGCCGCGGTCACCTGGGCGATGAGCTCGGGGGAGCGGCAGAGCTCGAGGAAGCTCACCTTCTGGCGCACGGCGCGGTAGCTCGGCTGGTACCGGCCCGCCTGGCGCATGAGCCAGACCGGGATCCGGTCGACGGGTTCGCGGCGGCAGGCCTTGAGGAAACGGTGCTCGGTCTGGGGCATGGGGGCGGCATCTTACCCGACCGGGCCGTCCCGCGCACCGCGCAAGCGAGCGAGCGAGCCGGCGGGAGGGCCGGCGCCCTGGAGGGCGATCCGCGCGCCCGGCGTCAGGCCTGGAGCGCCCGCTCGACGGCGGCCGCGCCGGCCCCCTCGACCCGCACCGTCTTGCGGCGGCCGGTCTCGCCGCGGACGATGGCGAGGTCGGCCTTGCGCACGCCCAGCGCGGCGGCGAGGAACTCCACCAAGGCGCGGTTCGCCTCCCCGTCCACGGGCGGCGCCGCGAGCTGTACCTTGAGCCTGCCGTCGTGCTCGCCGGCGCAGCGGGTCCGGGAGGCGCGCGGCTGCACCAGCACCTCCAGCACCGCCCCGCCGGGCGCGTCGCGGACCCAGGCGGCCAACGCTAGAGCCCCACCACCGCGATCCCAGCGCGGTCCGCCTCGCGGACCAGCTCCTCGCGGTCCATGACGAGCGTCGCGCCGGCCTCCACCGCCAGCACCGCGGCCTTGACCTCGGCGAGGACCGAGACCGTGTCCGGCCCCACCGCCGGGAGGTCGAAGCGGCGGTCCTGCTGCGGCTTCACCGCCTTCACCACCACCGCGCCGCGCCGGGCGAGCGCCCCGCCGCGCCGGACGCAGGCGTCGGTGCCCTCGAGGGCCTCGACCGCCAGCGCCACCCTCCCCTTCACCACCACCGTCTGCCCGAGGTCGAGCCGCCCCACCGCCCGGGCCAGCTCGAGGCCGTAGCGCGCGTCGTCCCACTCTCCCTCGTCGGGCGCGCGCCGCCCCATCACCCCCGCCGGCGCCAGCCGGTCGGTCAGGAACGGCGCGGGATCGACGACCGGCAGCCCCTCCGCCTCGAGGTGGTCGGCGATGGCGCGCAGGAGGCTGTCGTCGCCCCGCACCGCCACCCGGGTCACCACCTTGAGCAGGGCCGCGTCGGGCAGCGCGTCCCGGAAGAAGCGGACCTTGGGCACCGCCCCGAGCATGACCGCCCGGCTCGCGCCGGCCTCGCGGAGCGCGCCCACGACCTTGCCGAGCTGCCCGAGCTTCACCCAGGCGCAGGCGTCCACCGCGCCGGCCAGGGCGGGATCGGTGACCCCGCGGTGGGCCGCGGCCACCACCCGGTGGCCGGCGCGCCGCGCGCTCTCGGCGAAGAGGAGCGGGAAGCGGCCGCTGCCGGCGATGAGGCCGATGGTGGACACTACCGGGTGACGCCGCGCTCGGAGGCCTCGAGGAAGTCGAGCAGGTGCGCGATCTCCGGCTCGCCGCCCGCCTCCGCGCGCACGGCGGCGATGGCCTCCCGCAGGTCGAGCTTGCCGCGGAAGAGCTTGCGGTAGGCGGCCCGGATCCGGGCGCCCTGCGCCTCGGTGTAGCCGGCCCGCGCCAGCCCGACCGTGTTCACGCCGGCCAGCGCGGCGCGGTCGCCCTGGACCGTGCAGTAGGGCGGGACGTCCATGACCACCACCGACCCGGCGGCGAGGAAGGCGAAGCGCCCGAGCCGCACGAACTGGTGCACGCCGGCGAGCCCGCCGAAGATCACGTGGTCCTCGGCCACCACGTGCCCGCCGAGCGCCACCGAGTTGGCGAGGATGCAGCCGTCGCCCACCTGGCAGTCGTGGGCCACGTGCGAGTTGGCCATCATCAGGCAGCCCGAGCCGATGCGGGTGACGCCGCCGCCGCCCGCGGTGCCGAGGTGCACGGTGGTGAACTCGCGGAACTGGTTGCGCTCGCCCACGAGGAGCCGGGTCGGCTCCCCCGCGTACTTGAGGTCCTGCGGGATCTGGCCCAGCACCGCGTGCGGGAAGATCCGGTTGCCGGCGCCGAGCGCGGTGTCGCCCTCGACCACCGCGTGGGCCCCGATCACGTTGCCGGGGCCGAGCTTCACCCGCGGGCCGATGACCGCGTACGGCCCGATCTCGCAGGACGGGTCGACCTCGGCCCCGGGCGCCACGACCGCCGTCGGATGGATGGCCACGCCGCTCCTCCTCGCCGCCCGATCAGGCGCCCTTGTCGGCGAGCATGGCCATGAACTCCGCCTCGGCCACCACCTCGCCGTCCACCCGGGCGGTCCCCTTCTCCTTCCAGACCGCCCCCTTGGCGCGGGTCACCTCGATGCAGAGCTCGAGGCGATCTCCCGGCACCACCGGCTTGCGGAAGCGCGCGCCGTCGATGCCCATGAGGTAGGTGATCTTGTCGGCGAACTCGCCGCCCATGGACTTCATGGCCAGCAGCGCCGCCGCCTGCGCGAGCGCCTCCAGGATGAGCACCCCCGGCATGACCGGGTGCCCGGGGAAGTGCCCCTGGAAGAAGTGCTCGTTCATGGTCACCGACTTCCAGGCGGTGAGGCTCTTCATCGGCTCCCACGCCACCACCCGATCGACCAGCAGGAAGGGGTAGCGGTGCGGCAGGATCTTCTGGATCTCGCGCACGTCCAGGACGGCGCCGTTCTCTTGGCTCATTCCTTCTCCGGTTCCCGGGCGGTGCCGCCCGCCTTCTCGAGCGCCCGCACCCGCTTCGAGAGCTCCTCGAGCCGGCGCAGCATCGCCTCGTCCCGCATCCAGCGGCGCTGGGGCCGCGCGGGGTACCCGCCCCAGGTCTCGCCGGCGGGGATGTCGTTCATCACGCCCGACTGGGCGAGCAGGGTGGCGCGGTCGCCGACGTGGAGGTGGCCCGCCAGCCCGACCTGTCCGGCCAGCACCACCCCCTGCCCGAGCCGGGTCGAGCCCGACACGCCCACCTGCGCGCACAGGATCGAGAGCGGGCCGACCCGCACGTTGTGGCCGAGCTGCACCAGGTTGTCGATCTTGGTGCCGCGCCCCACCACGGTCGAGCCGAGGGTGGCCCGGTCCACGCAGGAGTTGGCGCCGATCTCCACGTCGTCCTCGACGACCACGTTGCCGGCCTGCGGCACCTTGAAGTGGCGGGGGCCGGAGCCCTCCTCGCCCTCGGGATCGAAGGCGAACCCGAAGCCGTCGGCGCCGATCACCACCCCGGGCTGCAGGACGCAGCGGTGGCCCACCACGCAGCGCTCGCGCACGTTCACGTTGGCGTACAGGACGCAGTCGTCGCCGACGCGCGCCTCGGCGCCGAGCACCACCCCGGAGAAGAGGATGGTGCGCGCGCCGACCTCCGCGCCGGGGCCGACGCAGGCGAAGGGCATGACCTGGGCGGACGGGTGGACGTGCGCCGAGGGGTGCACCGCCGCCTGCGGGGCGATCTCCGGCACCGGCTCCCGCGGCGGGTGGAACAGGGTGGAGACGCGCGCGAAGGCGAGGTAGGCGTTCCTCACCCGCAGCACGGTGCGCCCCGCCGGCACCGCCACCCCCGGCTCGACCACCACCGCCCCGGCCCGCGAGGCCTCGAAGGCCGCGCGGTACCGCGGGTTGGCGAAGAACGAGAGCTCGGCCGGGCCGGCCTCCTCGAGGGGAGCGACCCGCTCGATCCGCAGCCCGCCGTCGCCCTGCACCTCGCCGCCCACGCGGGCGGCGAGCTCCGAGAGCAGGAAGTTCACCCGCGCCCTCGCTACTTCTTCTTGCCGTTCGCCTTCCGGGCGGACGGCACGCTGCCCTTGTGGCGGGCGTTGTACTTCCGGACCAGCTCGTTGGTGAGGTCGAACTGCGGCGGCGCGTAGATGACGCCGGAGTCGGTCTTCTCGAAGACCATGGTGAAGCCCTCCGCCTCGGCCATCTCCCGGATGATGACGTTCATCTTCTCGAAGATGCCGCGGGTCATCTCGCGCTCGCGCTCGGACAGCTCCTTCTGCAGCTGCATGTAGGTGTTCTGCACCTCCATGAACTTGCGGTCGAACTCGGCCTGCTTCTCCCGCTTGGCCGTGTCCGACATGACGACCGCCTGCTTGTCGTAGTCGGCCTTCATGCGCTTCAGCTCTTCCTGCTTCTCGTCGAGCGTCTTCTGCTTCGAGTCGAACTCCTTCTTGAGCTGGGCCTTGGCGAGCTTGCCGTCGTCCACCTCGTTGAGGGCGCGCTGCAGGTCGACGAAGCCGATCTTGATGTCGGCGGCCGCCGGCGCGGCGTAGAGCGCGACGGCGAAGGCGAGGGCGGCGGGGATGGCGATGCGTCTCATGGGGAATCCTCCGTGGAGCGTGCGGCTAGAAGAAGTTGCCGATGGTGAACTCGAAGTCGGTCGGCGTGTCGATGGCGATGCCGGTCAGCGGATCGCGCCGCGGGTTGAGCGGGAAGCCCCACTCGAAGCGGAGCGGGCCGATGGGGCTGATCCAGCGTAGCCCGACGCCGATCGACTTGTAGAGCGAGAGGCCGACCGTGGGGTCGGACCATTGCCCGGCGGCGAAGGTGTTGCCCGCGTCGAAGAACACCACC
>JAJXVM010000094.1 GCA_021782135.1 Myxococcales bacterium
CGACGGGGAGGGAGTGGCCTCAGGGGGGGGGCCGACCCTCTCCCGCACGACGGGGACGGGTAGCCTCAGGGGCGGGCTCCGTCCCTCTCCCGCGGAGCGGGGGAGGGTCAGGGAGGGGGCCGGTCCCGCCCTACAGGAACCGCGCCAGCACCCGGTCCTGCGCCATCCGCTCGCGCGGGGCCACCACCCGGGCGGCGACCAGCGCCCGGGTGAGCGCCACGTAGGTGCGCACGTTCCGCTGCGAGAGCTCGCCGTCGGGCAGGTCGGTCACGATCACCGCCGGCCGCTCCAGCCCCTTCCAGCGCAGGAAGGTGTCGGCCACCAGGCTGTCGGCGGTGTCGGAGGCGTCGGCGCGGACGAAGGCGTGCCGTCCCACCTTGCCCGCCTCGTAGATGGCGCCGGGCGCCGTCTGGCCGCGCAGCGAGACGATGGCGATGTCGCCCAGGCGCAGGCCGCCGGCGAGGAGCCGGTCCACCTCCTCGCCCACCTTGTCGGGCACGGCGCTGGCGCTGGGCGGGGTGAGGAGCTTGATGGTCCCTTCCTCCAAGGTCCTGCGGATGGCCGCCTCGTCGTACGGGGCGCCGGCGTAGACGTTGGCGAGATCCTGGATGCCGGGCGGGCAGCGCTGGCCGCGCTTCAGCAGGAAGGGCCGGCCGAACAGCTCCGCCGGCGGCCGCCGGTTGGACCAGAAGCTCTGCGCCGGGTCGTGGAACCCCCAGAGCCGCTTGCCGCGCGAGAGCGCCTCGACCAGGAACCAGGCCTCGTCCTGCAGGTCCTGGGCCTCGTCCACGATCACCGTGTCCCAGCGCGGCTCGCACAGCTCGGCGGCCCGGAGCAGGGCCGCGCTCCAGTAGCGGTTGTCGAAGGGGTCCTGCGCCGGCGGCGCTTCGCCTGCCGCGTCCACCGCCTGCCGGGCGAGGCCGCTCACCGTCGAGACCTCGACCCCGGTGCCCGCGAGCCGCTCGGCCAGGAACTTGCGCAGCGGCTGGGTGAAGCAGAGGAGCAGCACGCGGTCCCCGCGCGCCGCCGCCCGCCGGGCCGCCTCGGCGGCGAGGAGCGTCTTGCCCGACCCGGCGCCGCCCTGCACCAGCATCCGCTCGCTCTCGAGCAGGTTGTCGAGGGCCACCAGCTGGACCGGGTCGAGCTGGAAGCGCCGCTCGTTCGCGTCCGCCGCGCGCGTGCCGAGCCAGAGCGCCGGCACGGTGGTCTCGCCCCAGTAGCGGTGCAGCCGCTCCATCCAGGGACCGGCCGCGGCGCCGGGCTTCGGCAGCGCCCGCTCGACCACCGCCGGCAGCGCGTCGGCGAGCCACCCCAGCTCGCGCTCCGTGAGCACCACGCCGGCGAGGTCGTCCTGCGTGGGTGGGGCCTCGAAGGCGGTCTCGGGGAAGCAGACCGCGGCCCCGAAGGCCGGGGCCTGGCAGCCGTCGTCGGCGAGCCGGCGGGTGAGCTTCTTCAGGAACCCGAGGGCCTGGTCGAGCGGCGCCTTCGCCATCGGCGCGCCGTTCTGGAACCACCGCCCGTCGCGCTGCTCGATCCGGCCGCCCTTCACCTCGAGGGCGAGGAGGCCGCGATCCGGGTGGGCGAGCACGAAGTCGCCCTCGCCCAGGTAGCCGTCCCGGGTGCGGATGCGGAGCGAGTGCCAGGCGCTCCAGCCCGGGGGAAGGCCCTTCTTCAAGGCCAGGTGGACGGCCCCCTCGGCGTGCGAATGGGTGGGGCGGAGCTGCTCGGCGGGGTGAAGTCTCGACGGCGCGGCCATTGCGCCCAGAGTACGGCCTGACCGGAAGGCGGTTCCATGATCCGGCTCACCCCGGGTGCGGCCGCGCGCCGTCGGATTGGAGGCGCCCGGCGCGGCGAGCGTCAGCCGCGCTGGCGCAGCAGGTTCTCCCCCACCCACTGGCTGGCGAACTGGTAGGCGATGCGGCCGCTGCGGTCGTTCTTCCGGTGGGCCCAGTCGATGGCTTCGTCCTCCGCCTGCGCCGTCCACTCGAGCGGGATCCCCGCCTTCCGGCTGAGCCGCTCGGCCCACTGGCGCGCCACCGCCACGTATTCCTCCTGCGAGAAGGCGTGGAACCCGACCCAGATGCCGAACCTCCCGGAGAGCGAGGCCTTCTCCTCCAGCGTCTCCCCGTGGTGGATCTCGTTGTTGACGCGCATGGCGCCCAGGTTGTCGATGTCGAACTCCGGGATGAGGTGGCGCCGGTTCGAGGTGACGTAGATGAGGGCGTTGTCGGGGAGCGCGTAGACCGATCCGTCGAGCGCGCTCTTCAGCATCTTGTAGCTCGACTCGCCCACCTCGAACGAGACGTCGTCGGAGAAGAGGAGGAACCGGTAGGGCTGGTCGCGGATCTCGTCGATGATGGCGGGCAGGCTCACCAGGTCGTCCTTGTCCACCTGGATGATCCGCAGTCCCTGGTCCGAGTGGGCCCGCAGGAGCGCGCGTACCAGCGAGGACTTGCCGGTGCCGCGCTTGCCCCAGAGGAGGACGTTGTTGGCCGGGTACCCGGCGAGGAACTGGAGCGTGTTCCCTTCCACGATCCGCTTCTGCTCGTCGATGCCGAGGAGGTCCGACAGCTCCGCGCCCTCCACGCTGGGGACCGGCTCGAGGTACCCGGCCAGCGAGTGGCGCTTCCAGTTGGCGGCGTGACAGCGGCTCCAGTCGATCCGGGCGACCGGCTTGGGGAGCAGCTGCTCGAGGGAGGCGAGCACCCGCCGGAGCTGATCCTGGACATCTGGGTCGAGCGGCATGCCGCCCACCTTACCACCTCGGCGCCGCTGGCCCGGGAGGGGGCGCGCTCACGCCACCAGCTCGAGCAGCCGGCGCGGGTGATAGAGGTCGCGCAGCGGCCCGGGCCGGTCGTGGAGGGCTTCGAGCACCTGCGCCACCCAGCGCCGGGGGATGGCCTGCTCGCCGTGGAACGCGCCCAGGAGCGCGCCGGCGATGGCCGCGTTGGTGTCCGCGTCGCCGCCTCGGTTCACCACGTCCACCAGCCCGGAGCGCAGGTCGGGCGCGTGGAGCAGCTCCCAGAAGGCGAGCCGGAACGCCACCCGCACGTAGCCCTGCTGCTCGTGGAGGTGCAGCTCGGGGCCGTAGAGGAGCGGGTCGTCCTGCCCCGCCAGCGAGAGATCCACCGCGAGCGCGCCCACGGCCTCCCGCACCTCGGCCAGGCTCAGTCCGGGCGCGCCGGCGAGCGCGGCCGCGGCCGGCACCAGCTCCTCGCGGGCGGCCTGGAGCACCGCCTCCCGGGTGCCGGCGCGCCGCGAGACCGCGGCGCCGATGGCGGCGTCGAAGGCCGCGCAGGCGAGCTGGCAGCGCGGGTCGTAGTGGGTGACGGCCGACTCGCGCAGCGCCGCCGCCCGGCGGGCGAGCGGGTCGCCGGCGAAGGCGACCCCGATCGGCGTGGTCCGCATGAGCGAGCCATTGCCGGCGGGGCGCGGTGGCCTGCGCCTCCAGGCGAGCAGCCCCGACTCGGTGGGCGAGGCGCCCTGGTCGAGCTGGTCGAGGGCGGCGCCGGTGAGCGTCCCCACGTCGAACGCCTCGGCCCTCCAGCCCTGGTAACGCCGCGCCACGTCGCCGACGTCGAACCCGCCGCGCTCCCGGATGGAGAGCGCCAGGCAGGCCGCGAGCTGCGTGTCGTCGGTGACCTGGCCCGGCGCGAGCCCGAACGGGCCCCCGCCGGTGAGGTCGGCGTGCGGCCCGGTCGCGAGGCTCGGGAAGGGGAGCGGCGGCGGGACGGAGAACTCGAGCGTGGTGCCGAGGGCGTCGCCCACGGCGAGGCCGAGCAGCGCGCCGCGGGCGTGAGACTGGGAGTCGATGGGGTCGGCGGGCATGGGCACCTGGATGGGATCCCGTTGGAGTGAACGGGACGACCCTAAGGCGCAGGCGGACACGCGGAGGTTTGAATCGGGGAGGGCGCGCAATACCCTAGGTCTGTCCCGAGGAGACGCCCTGGCCCCGCGCGGGTCGGAAGGCTGCGCTCGATGAAGATCGTCGGCTTCGTCCTGAAGTACCCGTACACGGTCGCGGCGACGCTGATCATCGTCTGCCTGCTCGCCGTCGGCGCGGCGACGAGGATGCCGGTCGACATCTTCCCCCGCATCGACATCCCGGTGGTGAGCGCGGTCTGGACCTACAACGGCATGAGCGCCCCGGAGATCCAGGATCGGATCCTCTCGCTCCACGAGCGCTCCCTCGCCGCTTTGGTGGACGACATCGCCCGCATCGAGGCCACGAGCTACGTCGGCGTCGGGGTGGAGAAGATCTACCTGCACCCCGGCGCCGACGTGAACCGGGCCATCTCGCAGCTCGCCTCGAGCGCGCTCGTGGTCCTGAAGTACATGCCGCCGAACATCACGCCCCCGCTCGTGATCCGCTACGACGCGACCGACGTGCCCATCATCCAGCTCAGCCTGTCGAGCAGCACCCTGCCCGACTTCCTGCTGAACGACCTCGGGCAGAACGTCATCCGGCCGAGCCTGGCGGTGGTGCACGGCGCCGACATCCCGCAGCCCTACGGCGGCAAGCCGCGCGTGATCATGGCCGACCTCGACGAGCGGGCGCTCCAGGCGCGCCACCTCTCGCTCTCCGACGTGAGCGAGGCGCTCTCGCGGCAGAACGTGATCCTGCCGGCCGGCGACGTGAAGCTCGGCACCCGGGACTACACGCTCACCATGAACAACAGCCCGGAGGTGATCGAGCGGATCAACGCCTTCCCGGTGGCGCAGATCGAAGGCCGCACGGTGTTCATGCGGGACATCGCGCACGTCCACGACGGCTATCAGGTGCAGACCAACTCGGTGTCGGTGGACGGCCGGCCGGGGGCCCTCCTCACCATCCGCAAGACGGGCGGGGTCTCGACGCTGGCGGTCATCGAGGGGGTCCACAAGGCGCTCGGGTACCTGCGGCGGATCCTCCCCGCGGGGGTGGAGGTGAAGCCGCTCTTCGACCAGTCGATCTTCGTGCGGGCCTCGCTGAACAGCGTCGAGATGGGCGGCCTCATGGCGGCGGGGCTGACCGCCCTCATGATCCTGCTCTTCCTCGGCAACTGGCGGCTCACCCTCATCATCCTGGCGGCCATCCCGCTCTCCATCGCGACCGCGGTGCTCCTCCTCTACGGCCTGGACCAGACGCTCAACACCATGACGCTCGGCGGGTTCGCGCTCGCGGTCGGGATCCTGGTGGACAACGGCACGGTGGTCATCGAGAACGTCGAGCGGCACGTCCGCATGAAGGAGCCGATCGCGACGGCGATCCTGAACGGCACCCGCGAGGTGGGCACGCCCACCTTCCTCTCCACCCTCTGCATCTGCATCGTCTTCGTCCCGGTGTTCCTGCTGCGGGGGACGGCGAAGTACCTCTTCTCGCCGCTCTCGATGGCGGTCTGCCTGGCGCTGCTGGCGAGCCTCGCCCTCTCCTTCACCATGGTCCCGGTGCTCTTCCAGTTCCTCATGCGCGGCGTCGAGGAGCGCGAGCCGGGCGAGGGCGTGCGGTTCCTCGCGCCCCTGCGCTCCGTCCAGTGGCACTTCGAGCGGGGGTTCGAGCGGCTCCGCGAGACGTACCGCGGGGCGGTGGAGTGGGCCGCGGCGCGGCGGCCCGGGTGGACGGCCGGCTTCTTCCTGGCGCTGGCGGTGGCCTCGCTCCTGCTCTTCCCGCTCCTGGGGCGCGACTTCTTCCCCGAGGTGGACGCGGGCCAGCTGCGCCTCCACGTGCGCGCGCCCGACGGCACGCGCCTGGAGCAGACGCAGGCGGCCTTCACCCAGGTGGAGGGGTTCATCCGCGAGCTGGCCGGGCCGGGGCAGATCGACACCGTCCTCGACAACATCGGCCTGCCCTACAGCGGCATCAACATCGCCCTCAGCGACACCGCCACGGTGGGGCCGATGGACGGGGAGATCCTGGTGTCGCTGAAGCCGCACCACTCCCCGACGGCGGACCTCGTGACCAGGCTCCGCGAGGAGCTGCCGGGGCGCTTCCCGGAGCTGCGGTTCTTCTTCCAGCCGGCCGACATCGTGGACCAGGTCCTCAACTTCGGCCAGCCGGCGCCCGTCGACATCCGCGTCTCGAGCCCCGACACCCAGGCCGCGTACGACCACGCCGCGCGGCTCTCGCGCGAGGTCGGCAAGCTGCCCGGGATCGTGGACGCCCACGTCTTCCAGATCAGCCGGGCCCCGTCGCTGTCGGTGCAGGTGGACCGGGCGCTGGCCAGCCAGACCGGGCTCGACCAGCGCCAGACCGCCAGCGACGTGCTGGTCGGCACCAACGGCAGCGCCCAGATCGCCCCGAACTTCTGGGTCGATCCCAAGACCGGCGTGAGCTACCCGCTCGTCGCGCAGATGCCGACCTACGACATCAAGTCCGCCGACCAGCTCCGGGCGCTGCCGGTGGCCGGCGGCGACCCCGCCGGGGCACACCAGCTCCTCATGAACATCTCCTCGCTCTCGCGGGGTACCACCCCGCTGGTGGTCTCGCAGCTCAACGTCCGGCCGGTGTTCGACGTGGACGCCAACGTGCAGGGGACCGACCTCGCCTCCGCGACCGCGGCCATCGACCGGGTGCTCGCGCGGGAGCGGCCGGACGCCTCCAAGGCCATCCAGGTGCGACTGACCGGGCAGGCCGACACCATGCGGGAGGGGTACGCCGGCCTGTTCGGCGGGATGGCGCTCGCGATCCTGCTCGTCTACCTGTTCCTGGTCATCAACTTCCAGAGCTGGCTCGATCCGGTCATCGTGCTCATGTCGGTTCCGTTCGCCCTGGCCGGGGTGATCTGGATGCTGTTCCTGACCGGGACGCACCTGAGCATCCCGGCGCTCATGGGCACCCTCATGTGCGTGGGGCTCTCGACCGCGAACAGCATCCTGGTCGTGACCTTCGCCAACGGCCAGCGTGGGGAGGGGCTCTCTCCGGCCGAGGCCGCGGTCGCGGCGGGCACGACCCGCCTGCGCCCGGTGCTGATGACCGCCGGCGCGATGATCCTGGGCATGATCCCGATGGCGCTGGGGGTCGGCGAAGGGGGCGAGCAGAACGCGCCGCTGGCGCGGGCGGTGATCGGCGGGCTCTTCTTCGCCACCTTCGCCACGCTGCTCTTCGTCCCGGCGATGTACCGGCTGCTGAGCGGGCGGCGAGCGGAGCACGAGCCGCAGCCGGAGTGAGGAGGACCTTGCAGACGAGCGACGTGGACCGCCGGATGAAGCGCATCGCCCTCGGGGTGGCGGTGGTGCTGCTCTGCGCCTTCGCGGTGACCCGCGCCGTGCGGCTGGTCTCGGAGCACCGGCTCGCCCACCGGTCGGCCAGCCGCGCCGCGGCGCTGCCCCGGGTGGAGGTGGTGGAGGTCAAGCCGGCCAGCGCGGCCCAGAGCCTGACGTTGCCCGGCGAGACGCACGGCTGGTACGAGAGCACCATCTTCGCCCGGGTCGACGGGTACGTGGCCCGCTGGTACGTCGACATCGGGGACCACGTCGCGGCGGGCCAGGTGCTCGCCGACATCGAGACCCCCGAGCTCGACGCCCGGCTGGCGGCGGCGCGGGCCCAGCTCAAGGTCGCCCGGGCCAACGTGGCCGTGAAGGAGGCGGAGGCCGACTTCGCGCGCACCACCTACGACCGGTGGCGCGACGCCGAGCCGGGCGTGGTGTCGAAGCAGGAGACCGAGGAGAAGAAGGCCGGCTTCGGCAGCGCGGCGGCGCGGCTCGAGGCGGCGCGGGCCCAGGTGGCGCGCGACCAGGCCGACGTGAACCACGACGAGGCGCTGGAGCGCTTCAAGCACGTGACGGCGCCGTACGCCGGCACCATCATCGAGCGCGGCATCGACATCGGCAACCTCGTCAGCGCCGGCAGCTCGAGCGGCACCACCTCGCTCTACCGCATGGCGCAGGACGATCCGATGCGCGTCTGGGTGGACGCGCCGCAGGCCGCGCAGGCGGACCTGATGCGGCCCGGATCCGCGGCGACGATCATGACCAGCCGCGATCCGGTCCACCCCATCGAAGGCCGGATCGCGCGCTCCTCGGGCGCCATCCACCCTCGCTCGAGGACCTTCCGCGTCGAGATCGACGTGCCCAACCCGAAGCAGGTCCTGGTGCCCGGGATGTACGTGCAGGTGGCGTTCCACCTCGCCACGTCCGGGTTGCTCGAGGTCCCGGCCGCCGCGCTGCTCTTCCGGGCCACCGGGCCACAGGTGGCGGTGGTGGACGGGGAGGGGCGGGTCCGGCTGCGGGACGTCGGCATCGCGCGCGACGACGGCCGCACGGTCCTGCTCGACGCGGGCGTGGCGGCCGGCGAGAAGGTGGCCCTCAACCTCAGCAGCGAGGTCTCGGCGGGCGAGAAGGTCTCGGCGCACGAGGGGAGCGAACGTCTCACGGCGAACGCCAGGCCGGCGCCGGCGCCGTGAAGGGGTGGGCCGTGAGAGCGAGAGGACGCTCCGCCGTGGCCGTGTTGGCAGCGCTCCTGTCGGCCTGCGCCGTCGGGCCGAACTACCGCACCCCGCGGGTCCCGCTCCCGCGCGCGTTCGACGCCGCGCCGGCGGCCTCGGGCGGGGGCCCGTCCACCCCGGCGGCGGCCCGGCCCGCGGCCGTCGATCCGGCCTCGTGGTGGCGCTCGCTGGGCGATCCGCTGCTCGACTCGCTGGTCGAGCGGGCGGTCCGCTCCAACCTCGACCTCGAGGTCGCCCTCGACCGCCTGCAGGAGGCGCGGATGCGCGAGGCGGTGGTGCTCGGGGGCGCCCTGCCCGAGGTGGGCGTGAGCGCCGGCGGAGGCCTCGGCACCGGCCGGAACGCGACCCGCGGCAGGACCGGGCCCGGGCTCAACGCGGCGACCAACCCGCGCAGCCTCTCGCGGGTGGACTGGGCCGCCGGCTTCGACGCCGTCTGGGAGCTCGACGTCTTCGGCAAGTACCGCCGGGAGATCGAGGCCAGCCGATACGACACCGAGGCCGCGATCGAGGCCCGCGGCGCGGTGCTGGTGACGGTGGTGGCCGACGTCGTCCGGGCCTACCTGGACATGCGCGGGCTCCAGATCGAGCTCTCGGTGGCGCGCCAGGCGGTCGAGGCCGACCGCCGGAGCCGCGACCTCGTCCGGTCGCGCTACCTGGGCGGCTTCACCAACGCCCTCGACCTCGCGCTCGCCGAGCGGGAGCTCGCGGCCGCGCAGGCCCGGGTGGCCCCGCTGGCGGCGCGGGTGTCCGCGGCGCAGGACACCGTGGCGCTCCTGCTCGGGACCTATCCGGAGGAGGTGCGCAAGGAGCTCGAGACCCCGCGCGCCCTGCCGCCCATCCCCCCCGACGTCCAGCCCGGACTGCCGATCGACCTGCTGCGGCGCCGGCCGGACATCCGGCAGGCCGAGCGACAGCTCGCCGCCGCCACCGCCCGCATCGGCGTCGCCACCGCCGACCTCTTCCCCCGCATCTCGGTGAACGCGGCGGTCGGTCTGCAGCACCCGGCGCCCGCGGAGGGCGGCCAGGGCATCTGGTCCGCGGGGCCGTTCGGGATGTGGAACCTGCTCGACTTCGGCCAGCTCGACGCCCTGGTCTCGATCGCCGACCTGCGCACGCGCGCGCAGTTCGCCGAGTACCGCGCCACCATCCTGCGGGCGGTGGGCGAGGTGGACACCGCCGCGACCGCCTACCAGGCGCAGCGGGACCGGCTGCGGAACCTGGAGGACGCGCTCGCCGCGAGCCACGAGGCGGTCCGGCTCGCGAACCAGCGCTACGACCGTGGCCTGACCGACTACCTGAACGTGCTCGACGCCGAGCGGCAGGAGTTCGACCTCGAGGACCAGTACGGTGTGGCGCAGGCCGCCACCGCCGACCAGTTCGTGGCCCTGTACAAGGCGCTCGGGGGCGGCTGGGAGGGGTACCAGGCCATCCCGCCCATCCGCCGGCCCCGGCCCGCGGTGATCGCCGCCTTCGCCCGGCTCTTCTCGGGGGACGAGCCGCAGAAGTAAAGCGGAGTCCGCCCGGGGCGGGCGGGCCCGCGGGGCGCGGAGGCCGCCAGGTGTCCGCGTCCGCCCACCCCGTACGGCCCGCGCCCGGCCGGACCCCCGTGCTGCTCGTCGAAGGGAGCTACCGGGTGGTGGACGGCGACAGCGGGCGCACCCGCACCGAGAAGCTCGAGCTGGCGGTGGAGGTCTTCCGCGAGCCGGAGCCGCGCGAGCCAAAGGAGCCGGCCGGGCCGCGCGGCGGCAAGCGCGGCGGCGAGAAGGGCGGGACGCTCGCGCGCAAGAAGTCGACGTGCTGGCAGCGGCGCCGAGGCGAGGGGGAGGGCGGCGCGGCCTTGCGGGGGTCGCGCCGCCCTGGTCGTTTCCAGGTTGCGGCTCAGACCCAGCGCAGCCCGCCGTCGGCGGTGAAGAGGAGCCCGCAGCGCACCGGTCCCCGCGCGACCCCGAGCTGGACGAGCAGCTCGCCATAGCGGCGCACCTGGGCGACGTAATCGGGGTGGCTCGCCCGCACGTCGTCCTCGGGCGGGCGATCGGTCTTGAAGTCGATCACCTCGATCCCGTCCGCGGCCGCGGAGAGGAGGTCCACGTAGCCGGCGAGCAGCTTCTCGCCGGCGCCGGCGGCGAGCGGGTACTCGAGCCGGAGGTCCGGCCCCGGGAGGCGCCGCAGGCCGGCCGCGGAGAGCGCCGCGAGGGCGCGCTCCACGTCCTCGGCGGCCTCCTCCAGGTGCTCGGCGAGTCCGGTCTCGGCGCGCGCGCGCTCGACGGCGCCGCGCGGGTCGAGCGCCGGCTGGCGCAGGGCCACGCCGATGGCGCGGTGCACGGTGTCGCCGAAGACGTTGCCGAAGCGGCCGGGGCGGTACTTCCTGGGCGGCGTGAAGTCGCCCGCCGCGGGGTCGCCCCCTCCCTGACCCTCCCCCGCTTCGCGGGAGAGGGAAGGAGCGTGCTCCCCGACCGCAAATGCCGCCGGCGCGGGAACCGTGAGGCCGGTCGGGGGTGCTGCCCGCGCCGAAACCGCGAGGCCGGTCGGGGGTGCCGCCCGCGCCGAAACCGCGAGGCCCTCCCTCCCCACCGGGTGGGGAGGGACGGGGAGGGGCCGCCACGCGGCGTGCGCCTCCGAGGACACCCCCGCCGGCGACAGCTGGGCCTTGCCCGCCGCCCGCGCCGCCTCGTCCCACGCCCCCTCCACCTCGGCGGCCAGCTTCGCCGCGGCCCGCGGCTTCCGCGGCGCCGGCGGCACCGCCGCGGCGGCCCAGGCCGGCGCGCTCTCCACACCGAACTCCTCGAGCGGCTGCGGCCCCGGCCCGTCGGCGAGGCAGGCCGTGACCCGGATCTCCTTCCGCGGCAGCGGCACCGGCAGCAGCAGCCGGTCCCGCGCGCGGGTCGCGGCCACGTACACCAGGCGCCGCTTCTCCGCCGCGAGGTACGCCTGCTCGCGCGCGAGCACGCCCGCCTCCGCCGGCTCCTCCCACTTCAGCCCGTCGAGCTTCAGCGCCCAGGCGGCGCCCTCGCCATCCACCATCCAGGCCGGCCCGATGCCGTTCTTCCTCGGCTCGAGCTCGTCGCGCCCGTCCCAGAGCACCACCACCGGGAACTCGAGCCCCTTGGCCTGGTGCACGGTGAGCACCTGCACCGCCCCGGTCGCCACCGGCCGCGGCGGGTCGAAGGGCACCGGCTCCACGGCCCACTCGCGCAGCCGCGCGGTGGCCGCGTCGAAGTCGAGCCCCTCCTCGGCCGCCAGCCGCTCCAGCTCCAGGCAGAGCTCCCGCAGCCGCTCCAGCCGCTGCGCGCCGTTGGGCCCGAGCGCGACGGCGCGCCCGAAGGCGGTCCGCTCGAGCAGGTCGCGAGCGGTGTCGCCCGGCGGCCGGGCGTGCCGCTCGCGCCGCAGCG
>JAJXVM010000095.1 GCA_021782135.1 Myxococcales bacterium
GCATCAAGACCGGCCAACCGACCTGCCTCGACCGGGACAACCCTTCGCGCTTCCGCGCTCCCGGCTGCCCCTCCCGAGCCCTCTTCCCAGCGGCCCGTTCGAAGTGGGCGGCTTATACGCCCGCCCCTTTTCCTCGTCAACCGTTCGTTCTCGGTTTCTTCCCGAGCACTCCCGGTCAACCCACGCACCCTTCCCGGGTACGCGCCCCTCCCTGCTTCCCGGCCGCTTCCGCAACCGCTCAGCTCTCAGGGGCCGCTGCTTCTACAGGGACGCCGCCTCCCCGTCAAGCGACTCCTCGCGAGCCACTCGCGCGGACGGGGACGTCGCCTGGTCCCCGCCTCCTGGCCTCCGCTACGCGCTGGCGCTGCGGGGGGCCTGGGGCTTCTCTCCGCCCTCGGGCTCGATCTCGCCGCGGTACTTGCGCAGCACGCGCTTGAAGTTGGAGCGGTCCATGCCGGCCTTGCGCGCCGCCGCGGAGATGTTGCTCCCGCACTCGCGCATCAGCTCCTCGACGTAGGCCTTCTCGAAGCGCCGGAGCGCGTGCTCCTTCGCCTCGGCGTAGCTCTGCCCGAGCCAGGCGCGGTCCTCGCCGTTCGCGGGCGGCGGAAGCGACGCGCCGGCCACCGCCCCCCCGCCCGACTCGAGCGCGCGGACCCGCTCGAGCAGCCGCTTGCGCTCTCCGGCCCTGCCCACCGCGCGCGCGGCCTGCTCCACGTCGACCAGCGGCCTGCGCAGCCAGTCGTAGACGTTGCCTCGCAGGGCGGTCTCGGCGGCCGCGTCGCCCGTCAGCGCGAGAATCTCGACCTCCGGCCACCGCAGCTTCACGGTCGTGAGCAGGTCGGGGCCGGAGGTTCCCGGGAGGGCCAGGTCGAGGAGCAGGACGTCGAGCGCGGGCTCCTCGAGCCCGGCGGTCAGCGCGAGCGCGGAGGTGGCGACCTTCACCTCGAGCCCCTGCCGGCGCAGGAGCGCCTCGAGCGAGGCGAGGAGTGCCGGCTCGGCGACGGCCAGCAGGACACGGGTGGGCTTCTTCTCGGCTGCGTTGGTCATGATGTCGATATCGGGCTGCGGATTCCGGGGTCTTACCATACCCACGGGTCGTCCGACACCCCAAAGGGTATCGAATATTTAGCACAGAAATGTCGCGGGGCTACGACGGGAGCGGGCGCGAGCGCGACCAGGCCCGATTCACGGAGAGTTCTTGTCCGCGTCGTAGCGGTAGGCCTGGGCCTGGTACAGGCAGATGGTGTTCCGGCCCTCGTGCTTGGCCTTGTACAGCGCCTCGTCCGCGTAGCGCACCAGCAGCTCGGAGCTGGTGACGTCCTTGGACGGGTAGAACGAGATCCCGAGCGACGCGGTGACGCGCATCTCTCCGGCTCCCTCGCCCGGGCGGCCGTGGATGCTGCCCGAGACCGCGTAGACCTTCTGCCCCATCCCGCGCCAGATGCGCTCGGCCACCGTGAGCGCGCCCGACAGGTGGGTCTTCGGCAGGATGATGGCGAACTCCTCGCCCCCGAAGCGGGCGCTGATGTCGGGGTCGCGGATGGTCTCCCGCAGGAGATCGGCGGTGCCCTTCAAGACCACGTCCCCGGTCTGGTGACCGTAGCGGTCGTTCACCTTCTTGAAGTGATCGATGTCGATCATGATGAGCGACACCGGATCGGAGTAGCGCTGGGCGCGGCGGAACTCCTCGTCGAGCCGCTCCTGGAAGAAGCGCCGGTTGTAGAGCCCGGTGAGCCCGTCGGTGATGCTGAGGCGCTCCAGTTCCGCCTTCTGCGCGCGCACCGTGTCCTGGAGCGCCTTGATGCGCAGCATGGCGTTGGTGCGGGCGAGCAGCTCCGAGTCGGCGAAGGGCTTGGCGAGGAAGTCGTCGGCCCCGATGCGCAGGCCGGTGACGCGGGAGTCGAGGTCGCTCTTCACCGAGAGCAGGATCACCGGCACGAAGTGCTCGTCCGGCCGCGCCTTGATCATGCGCAGCACCTCGAGCCCCTCCATGTCGGGGAGCACCATGTCGAGCAGCACCAGGTCGGGCGCGCTGGTGCGGGCCTTGCGGATCGCCTCGCGCCCGTCGCTGGCGGTGTCGATCTGGTAGTCCTCGCGCGCGAGCACCTGCACCAGCCAGTCCTGCTGGGTCTTCGAGTCCTCGACGACCAGTATCCGGGGGCGCGCCACCGTCGGCCAGCCTAGCAGGAACGGCTCAGAGTTGCGCGTATACGGATCCGGGGACGAGCGGCGCCAGGCCGCCGCCGCCGAGGATGTTGACGACCGGGGAGACGGCCGCTCGCACGACGCTTCCCGAGGGAGCGTCCTCGAGCAGCCCCGTGTACGTCGAGAGGTCGCGGTAGAGCTCGCCGCGCGCGACCACGCCGGGCGCGATCCGCGTCGCCGGCCGGCGCGCCGCGAAGACGCGCTGCTGCGCCACGAAGCCGCCGCCGCGGCCGTCCGCGAGCGCGGCCTGGACCAGCCCGGCCCAGGCCGCCGGGTCGGTCTCGGCCCCGAGGTGCACGCTCTTGCCGCCGTAATCCCAGCTGCGCTTCAGGACCCAGCGCTCCCGCTCGTCCACCACGCGGGGAGCGAGGCGCGCGTCCAGCCGCCGGGTGAAGGGCAGCCGGGCCGCGGCGGCCCGCTCCTCCGGGTCGAGCCCCGCCGCGCGCGCCAGCCGGGGCTCCTCGGCGCACTCGGAGAGTCGGGCGAAGAGCAGCTTGGCCTCCAGCAGGCCGTTCACCGGGTTGGCGAGCGGGAAGCGCCCCGGATCGCGCAGGGCGCGGGCGAAGGGGGTGGCGGGATCGGTGTTGTGCGCCCAGACGTGGCGGTAGAGGACCTCCCAGTCCTCCGGCGCGCACTCGGCCGGCGTGAGGAGCCGGGCGGAGTGGCCCATCTGCCGGAAGTGCTCGGCGATCCGGGAGAGCTCGCCGACCTGCGCGTCGCCGGGCCGGGCCACCAGCGCGATGGACGGGCGGGCCCGGCCGCCGCCGCGCAGCCGGTAGAACGAGACCAGGGCCCGCCGCAGGTTCTCCATGTGGCTGCCGCAGGCCGCCACCCGCGCGCCCGCCTCCCGCGGCGAGCGGCCGCGGGCGCGCGCCGCCGCCCGGATCCAGGAGTGCGCGGCGAGGTCGGCGTAGCCCGGCATGGCGGGGATGGTGGCGTTGAGCTCGAGCGCCCGGGGGGCGCCCCCCTCGCCGGGCAGCAGCCAGTCCACCCGCGCGACCACCGCCGGACAGGGGGCGGCGAAGAGCTGCCCCATCGCCTCCCGCTCCAGCCCCGAGAACGGGCCCAGCAAAGCCTCGCGATCGCGGTCGTCGCCATCGTCGAGCAGGGCGCGCGCCAGCTTCACCGCGCCGGAGAGGATGCGCCGGGCCTCCCGCGCCACCTCCGCCAGGACCTCGTCGTCGATCACCTCCGGCTCGGCGACCAGCGGGATGGGGACGACGCTCCCGTCGGGCCTTCGGACGGTCATCCCGCCCTGCCAGGCGGCGCGCGCCGCCTCCAGGCCGACGCGGGAGAGTTCCTCTTGCGGGAAGGGCTCGGTCATGAAAGCAATCCAGAAGAGATGAAGATCTACACGAAGACGGGCGACGCGGGGGAGACCGGACTCTTCGGCGGACCGCGGGTGAAGAAGGACGACCCGCGCGTGGAGGCCTACGGGGCGGTGGACGAGCTGAACGCGGCGCTCGGGGCGGCGCGCGCCGCCTCGG
Organism: Myxococcales bacterium; assembly: GCA_021782135.1. Classification (GTDB taxonomy): domain Bacteria; phylum Myxococcota; class Myxococcia; order Myxococcales; family Anaeromyxobacteraceae; genus Anaeromyxobacter_B. The sequence goes on from JAJXVM010000095.1 coordinate 3,693, forward strand.
CCGGGGCGGACGCGGAGCTCGATCGGGTCCTCGCCACCGTGCAGCACCGGCTCTTCGCCATCGGCGCGGAGCTGGCGACGCCGCACGAGGCCAAGGCGCACCGGGCGGTGCCTCCCATCGCCCCCTCCTGGACGGCGGAGCTGGAGCGGTCGATCGACGACCTCGACGCGCAGCTCCCCCCGCTCCGGCAGTTCATCCTGCCGGGCGGCGTGCCCTTCGCGGCCGCGCTGCACCTGGCCCGTTGCGTCTGTCGCCGCGCCGAGCGGCGCGCGGTCACCCTCTCGCAGCAGGCGCCGGTCGACCCCGCGGCGCTGGTCTACCTGAACCGGCTCTCGGACTGGCTGTTCCTCGCCGCGCGCGCCGCCAACCACCGCGCCGGCGCGGCCGAGGCGCCCTGGTCGCCGCCGGGCCGATGACCGCGAGGACGCGCACGCCGACGCGCCAGCGCGTGGCGCTCGTCACCGGAGCGGGGGTCCGCGTCGGCCGGGCGATCGCGCGGGACCTCGCCGCCTCGGGCTGGCGGGTCGCGGCCCACCACTTCCGCCACCGGGCGCCGCCGGGGCTGCTCGGGCTGCGGGCCGACCTCGCCGCCCCGGACGGCCCGGAGGCGCTGGCGGCCGCCTTCCGCGCCCGCTTCGACCGGCTCGACCTCCTCGTCTGCAGCGCCTCCGGGTTCGAGCCGCTCCCGCTCTCGCGCCTCGACGCCGCCGCCTTCGACGCGCAGATGGACCTGAACGCCCGCGCGCCGCTGCTCCTCGCCCGCGCGCTCCTGCCGCTGCTCGGGAGGGCCCGCGGCTCGATCGTGAACGTCCTCGACATCGGCGGGGCCTTCGTGCCGTGGAAGGGCTATGCCGCCTACGTGGCCTCCAAGGCGGCGCTCGCCCGGGCGACCGAGTGCCTGGCGCTCGAGCTGGCGCCCCGGATCCGGGTGAACGGAATCGCGCCGGGGACCGTGCTCTGGCCGGCGCGCTGCCCGGCGGCCATGCGCCGGGCGCTCAGCGCGCGGATCCCGCTCGGCCGGGCGGGGCGGCCAGCGGACGTGGCCCAGGCGGTGCGCTACCTCGCCGACGCGCCCTACGTGACCGGGGCGATCCTCCCGGTGGACGGCGGGCGCAGGCTCTCGGGCCGCGGCTAGCAGGCTCGATTGAAGGCGGCCGGCCCCGCTGTTAAGCTTTGGCCGAAATCAAGGTTGACTCTTTTCGAGACGGAGAACCGATGGAAGCGACGACCCAGCCCCAGACCGCCAGCGCCCCCGTTCCGGCCGAGCCGGAGCAGAACTTCATCCTGCTCACCGACAAGGCGGTGGAGATGGTCCGCTCGGCGATGAGCCAGGAGAACCTGGAAGGGTACGGGATCCGCGTCGGCGTGGTCGGCGGCGGCTGCTCCGGCTTCCAGTACTCCATGGACTTCGAGAAGGAGCCGAAGGACGGCGACTTCGCCCTGAAGCAGGACGGCCTCACGCTCTACGTGGATCCGATGAGCTCCATGTACCTACAGGGGGTCACGATCGACTACGTCGCCGGGCTGCAGGGGGCGGGGTTCAAGTTCAACAACCCCAACGCCCGCAACACCTGCGGCTGCGGTCAGTCCTTCTCGTACTGACGCGCGCCGACGTGCTGGTCGTCCGCACCGCGGTCGTCGGCCCCTTCGCGGAGAACAGCTTCCTCGCCGGCTGTGACGAGACCGGCGAGGCGCTGTTCATCGACCCGGGCGGCGACCTGCCCCGGCTGCTGGCGCTGCGCGAGCCGGGCGGCTTCTCGGTGAAGCGGATCTTCCTGACGCACGGCCACATCGATCACGTGGCCGGCGCGGCGGCGGCCGCCGACGCGACCTCCGCGCCGGTCGAGATCCACCCGGACGACCTGCCCTGGTTCGCGCAGCTCGAGGATCAGGCCGAGATGTTCGGCTTCGACGGCGTGCGCGCGCCGGCGATCGCCCGCCCGCTCGCGCACGGAGACGTGTTGCACGTGGGCAGGCAGGCGGCCCGCGTGCTCCACACCCCCGGGCACACGCGCGGCGGCTGCTCGCTCTTCTTCGAGCAGGCGCGCGTGCTCTTCACCGGGGACGCCCTGTTCGTCGGCTCGGTCGGGCGCACCGACCTGCCGGGCGGCGACTTCCGCGTGCTCGCCCGCTCGCTGCGGGAGAGGCTCTTCCCGCTCGGCGACGACGTGCGCTTCTACCCCGGCCACGGGCCGCCGGGCGTGCTCGGGGACGAGCGGCGCAACAACCCGTTCGTCGGGCAGGGCGTCCAGCTCTGAGGGACGCCCTGCCGGCGCCACGGCGCCGGGGGGGCGGCTACTCCATCGCCACCACGCCGACGATGTTCTGGCCGGCGTCGACGTGCAGCACCTCGCCGGTCACGCTGGAGGCGAGGTCGGAGCAGAGGTAGAGCGCCGCCTTCCCGCAGTCGGACTGCTCGATGTTGCGCCGCAGCGGCGTGCGGCTGGCGTTCTCGGCGAGCATGGTGCGCATGCCCTTGATGCCGGCGGCGGCCAGGGTCTTGAGCGGCCCGGCGCTGATGGCGTTCACCCGGATCCCGTCCTGGCCCAGGTCGTAGGCGAGGTACTTCACCGACGCCTCGAGCGCCGCCTTGGCGACCCCCATGACGTTGTAGTTCGAGACCACCTTCTCGGCCCCGTAGTACGAGAGCGTGAGCACGCTCGCGCCCGCCCGCAGCATGGGCCTGGCGGCCCGGGTGAGCCCCACGAGCGAGTAGGCCGAGATGTCGAGGGCGACGCGCCACACCTCGCGGCTGGTCACCTCGAGGAAGCGGCCGTCGAGCGCCTCGCGCGGCGCGTAGCCGATGGAGTGGACGAGGACGTCGAAGCCCTCCGGCCAGACCTGCTTCAGCTGCGCGAACGTGCGGTCGATCTCCTCGTCCTTGGAGACGTCGCAGTCGAGGATGGCGGCGGCGCCGATCCCCTCGGCGAGGGGGCGCATGCGGCGCTCCATCGCCTCGCCCGGGTAGGTGAAGGCCAGCTCCGCGCCCTCGGCCTTGAAGGCCTGGGCGATGGCCCAGGCGATGCTGCGATCGTTGGCGACCCCCGTGATGAGGGCGCGCTTTCCGCTCATGAGACCCATTCGGTCAGTTCCCTTCTCTGCGCAGCGCCTCGAGCGCCTGGGACAGCTCGCCGCGCGCGTGCTCGTCGTGGGCGCGGGTCGCGGCGGTGACACCCGCCTCGTAGACCCGCGCGGCTTCCTCTCGGCGCGAGAGCGCCTCGAGCACCTGCCCGAGCATCAGGTAGCTCGGCACGTACTCGGGCGCGCGGCGCACCAACTCCTCGAACTCCCGAACCGCGTCCTCCTGCCGGCCCGCGGAGCGCAGTCCCATCGCCAGCGCGTAGCGCGCGAAGGGGTCTCCGGGCTTCTGCTCCGCGAACTTGCGGAGCTGGTCGAGGCGCTGCTCGGGAGTCACCCCGATCTTGTAGCCCATCGCGCCCCCCCAAGGAAAGCGCGGAGACCGGCCCGGCCGGCCCCGCCCTCGGCCGGTGCGCCGTGGTAACTAGCACGGCATGTCCCCGGTGATCGCAGGCGCCAGCGGCGCGCTCCTCGCTGGAGGGCGCGGGACCCGGCTCGGCGGCGCCGCCAAGGGGCTGCTGCGGACCGGCGGCGAGCCGATCGTCGCGCGCAGCCTGGCGCTCTTGCGGCGGCTCTTCGGCGAGGCGCTGGTGGTGGCGAACGACCCGGCTCCCTACCTGCCGTTCGGAGCCCCGGTGATCGGCGACGCCATCGCCGGCAAGGGCGCCCCGGGCGGCGTGCACGCGGCGCTGCGGGCGGCGCGCGCGGGATGGGTGTTCGTCGCCGCCTGCGACATGCCCTTCCTCTCGGAGCCGGGCATCGCGCTCCTGGCGGCGCGCCGTCCGGGCGCGAGGGTGGTGTTGCCGCGGTGGCGCGGGCGCCTCGAGCCGCTCCACGCCCTCTGGTCGAGGGACTGCCTGCCGCTCCTGGAGGAGCGGCTTCGCGCGGGCGATCCGTCGCTGCGCGAGCTGGCGCTCGCGGCCGGGGCGCGGGTGGTCGAGGAGGAGGAGTGGCGCGCCGTCGATCCGGCGGGCCGCTCCCTCGAGAACGCCAACACACCGGACGACCTGGCGAGGCTCGGCCTGGAGCGATGAGCCGCGGCTGCCTCGCCCTGGCCTTGGCGGCCGCGCTCGCGCTGCCGGCGCGCGGCGACGACCGCCGCGACCTGGCCGCCCCCCTCGGGCTCGGCACCGACGGGACGATCCGCGAGCTGTTCCTCGACATGCCCATCGCCGACGCCCGCGCCCCGCGCGCCGGCCTCGACGTCCGCTGGTCGATGGCGAACGACTGGAGCACCCCCACCTACGCCACCGACGGCAAGCGCACCCTCAACATCCAGACCGACGAGCAATCCGACTCGCTCACGTTCTCGGCCCGGGTCCCCTGGTCGCGGCTGCTCGGCCCGGGGCCGGCGCTGGGCGAGCGGGCGCTCTTCGAGCGGCTCTCCACCACGCTCGACTGGCGCGTCACCCAGCACTGGGGCGGCTGGAGCGACGGCGCCATCGAGTGGTGGCACGGCTTCGCCGGGTTCTACAACTTCGAGCGAAATCACTACCCCCGGAACCAGGTGCACCTCGCGCTCGGCGAGGTGGGCGGCCACCAGACCATCGCCCTCGGGGCGCCGGAGGTCTCGTTCGGCGACGTGGCCCTCCGGACGCAGTACCTCCTCGCGGAGGGCGGCGAGGCGGTGGTGCCGGGGCAACCCCCGGGCGCGCGCCGCTGGGGCGTGTCGGCCCGGCTCGACCTCAAGCTCCCGACCGGCGCGCTCTCGCACCTGGGCGGCTCCGGCGGGCTCGACGCCGGGGCGGGGCTCCTGGGGACCTGGGAGCTGGCCTCCTTCCTCGTGGGCCACGCCATGGCGAGCGCGCAGTACTGGTCGGGCTTCGCCGGGCAGCAGCCGCTCCAGCCGCTCCCGTTCCACTGGACCGCCGAGGTCTCGCTGGCCTTCCTCCTCGGCCCGGTGGCGCTGGTGCTGGAGGACCGGGTGGTGTCGGCCATGTTCGACGACACCGGCCTGCGGCTGGCGGCGTCTCCGGCCGGCGACCCGGCGCCGCCCCGGCTCGCCGCCACCGCCTGGTTCGCCACCTTCCGGGCGCAGAACGGCATCACCGGCGGGCTGCGCTGGGGCCGGTTCACCCTCTGGTTCGCGGAGGACTGGACGCCGGGCTCGAACCCGACCGGCGTCTACAACTGGTTCTACGACTCGAACGCGCCCGACGTGGAGATCGGGCTCGGGTACTCGCAGCCGCTATGAGTCGCCGGCGCGCGGCGCGCGGCGCGGCAGGCTCACCGTGAAGGTGGTGCCCTCGCCCGCCACGGAGCGGAGCGACACCACGCCGCCGTGCGCCCCGACGATCTCGCGCACGATGTAGAGGCCCAGCCCCACCCCGCCCCACGGGTTGCCCGACTCGTCGCCGCGCTTGAAGGGCGAGAAGATCTGCTCCTGCCGCCAGGGCTCGATGGGCGGGCCCTCGTTGTGGATCGCGACGGTCACCCGGTCGCCGGCGCCCGCGCGGCGCACCCGCACCGGGGTGCCGGGCGTGCCGTAGCGGAGCGCGTTGCCGAGCAGGTTCGCCAGCACCTGGCGGATCCGGTCGGGATCCCAGGCCCCCGCGCCGTCGCCCTCCGCCTCGAAGAGGAGCGCGCGGCCCGGGTGCGCCGCCTGCATCTCCTGGATGGCGTCCCGGCAGATCGCGTCCAGGTTCCCCTCCCGCGGGAGCACGGGGAGCCCCTGCCCGAGCCGCGCCCGCGAGTAGTCGAGCAGGTCGGCGATGAGGCGCGACATGCGCCCCCCGGCGCTGGCGATGCGCTCGAGCGCCCGCCGGTGCTCCGGCCCGAGCTGCCGGTCCCGCAGCAGCAGCCCCACCGAGGCCGAGACCACCGTGAGCGGGGTCCGCAGGTCGTGGCCCACGATGCCGATGAGGTGCGCCTGCACCTCCTGGGCGCGGCGCCGGTCGGTGACGTCGCGCAGGTGGGCGCTCAGCCCGCCCTCGTGCGAGAAGGCCCGCACCTCGAACCAGCGCTCGCCCGGCCAGCGCACCTCGAAGGTGGAGGGCACCCGGGCGGCGGCGGCCCGGCGCAGCTCGGCCCCGGCCACGTCGGCCCCCAGCCACGGGATCCGGCTCCAGAGCTCCTGCCCGAGCAGCGCCTGGCGGCTCGCCGCGAGCAGCTGCTCCAGGGCGTGGTTCACGTAGACGAAGCGCCACTCGCGGTCCACGGCCAGGAAGGCGTCGGTGATGCTCTCGAGGATGGCCGCGTTGCGGGTGTAGACCTCCCGCGACCGGTGCTCGTCCTCGAACTGCTTGCGGCGGAGCTGCGCCCGCACCCGGGCGCGCAGCAGGTCGAGCCCGCCGCCGGTGGACACGTAGTCGTCCGCGCCCGCGTCGATGGCCTGCACCATGAGCTCGCGCTCCGGCTGCGAGCCGAAGAGCAGCACCGGCAGCTCGTGCACCGCGGGCTCCCGCTTCAGCTCGGCGCAGGCGCCGAGCCCGGCGGCCGGGGCTCCGCCCGCGTCCACCAGCAGCGCGTCCACGCGGTCGATGGCGAGCAGCGCCAGCGCCTCGGCGGGCGCGCGGGCGACCGCGACGTCGTGCCCGTCCTCGCGCAGCCGGTCGGCCACCTCCGCCGAGGGGAGCCCGCCGATCCCGACCGCCAGCAGGCGCGTCGGCGTCGGGCCGCCGGCCGCCCCGGCCTCCTCCGCGCGGCGGCCGCGGAGCAGCGCCAGCAGGCGCGCCAGCACCACCCCGTGCCCCTCCTCGTCCTTGCGCACGTACGCGTCGGCGCCGGCGTCGAGCGCCCGCAGCTCGCCGATGGTGCCCGAGGCGGTGAGCAGGATGCAGGGCGTGGCGTGGAGGGCGAGGTCGGCGCGGAGCTGGCGCACGAAGGCGGCGCCGTCCATCCCGGCCATCACCCCGTCCACCACCACCGCGCGCGGCCGGTGGGCGGCCGCGAGCCGCAGCCCCTCCTCGCCCGACGCCGCGGTGAGCACCTCCAGCCCGGCGTCCTCGAGCACCTCCCGCAGCTCCTCGCGGGCGGTGAGGCTGTCGTCGATGACGAGCACCGGCTGCCGGGGCTCCCCGGCGAGGTCCGCGCCCGGCGACGAGCGCCGCACCAGCTCCCGGGCGCGCGCCACCAGCAGCCGCACGTCGTAGGGCTTGCCGACGTACTCGTCGGCGCCGGTGCGCAGCCCGCGGATCCGGTGGCGCACCTCGGCCTCGGTCGAGAGCAGCACCACCGGGGTGCCGGCGTGGAGCGGCGAGCGCCGCATCTCCGCCAGCAGGTCCACGCCGTCCCCGTCGGGGAGGAGCACGTCGAGCACCACCAGGTCGAACCGCTCCGCCGCCAGGGCCGCGCGCGCCCCGCCGAGGTCGGCGCGGAGCGTCAGCCGGAACCCGGCCTCCGCGAAGGCCTCCTCCAGGTCCATGCGGACGGTGAGGCTGTCGTCCACCACCAGGACCGAGGTCATCTCGACCTCCCGGGCGCCGCCGCCAGGGCCGGCCCGATCTCGGGCAGCGCCAGCACGCGCTCGGCGGCGCCGAGCAGGATCGCCTCGCGCGGCATGCCGAAGACCACCGAGGTGGCCTCGTCCTGCGCGATGGTGCGCCCGCCGGCGCGGCGCACCGCCAGCATGCCCGCGGCGCCGTCCCGGCCCATGCCGGTGAGGAGGCAGGCCAGGGTCTCGCGCCCCGCCTCGCGGGCCAGCGACTCGAAGAGGACGTCCACCGAGGGCTTGCAGCTGTGGCGCTCGGGCCCGTCCGTGAGGCGCAGGAGCCCGCGCTCCAGCGTGAGGTGCGAGCCCGGGGGGGCCATGCGCACCGTCGCCCCGCGGACCCCGTCCAGCGGCTCCCCGTCGCGGGCGTAGCGGACCCGCACCGGGCTCTGGCCGTCGAGCCACTCGGCGAAGGCCTTCCCGAACGGCTCGTTGATGTGGATCACCAGCAGCACCGGCAGCGGGAAGTCGCGCGGCAGCGCCCGCAGGATCTCGACGATGGCGCCCGGGGAGCCGGTCGAGCCGCCGATGGCGATCGCGCGCGGGGCCGCCGGCGGACCGCTCCAGGGCGGCGCGGCCGGCGACAGCGGCCCGCCGGCCG
>JAJXVM010000096.1 GCA_021782135.1 Myxococcales bacterium
GTGGCCCCGCGCTCCCTCGCCGTCGGCCTGGCCCGCCTCGCCCGCGCTGGCGCGCCAGCGGGCCAGCTCCTCGGCCCCCTCGCCGGTGGCCTTCACCGAGATCTCGAGCAGCTGCACGGCGTCCTGGAAGTAGGACTGGGCGGCGATGCCTCCGCCCCGGCGGCGGCGCCGGCGCGGCGGGCCCTTGAGGACCCGCTGCGAGGAGAGCGCCAGCCGAGCCCGCTCGGCGATCCGGCGCGGCAGCCGCGAGCCGGTCACCAGCTCGTGGAGGAGCGCGTCCTGGGCCTCGAGCCCCTCGCCCGGAGCGGCGCCCGGCCCGCGCAGGGGCGCGAGCAGCGCGCCGAGCAGCACCGCCTCCGAGACCTCGGCGCCGGTGCGGACCAGCTCGTCGAGGGCGGAGAGGTGGGCGGCGGCGCGGCGGCGCTCCTCGTCCGGGAGCGCGTCCAGCGCCCCGGCGATGGCGGGGAGGACGACCGGCAGCGCGCCGGCGGCGCGGAGCAGCTCGAACGCCCGGCCCGAGGCGCCGCAGCGCAGGATCTTGAAGATCTCCTCGAGCAGCCGCGGCGCGGCGCAGCGGGCGAGCTCCTTCGCGTACCGGCGCATCGCCTCGAAGGTGTCCGGGGCGATGGTGAAGCCGAGCCGGGCGGCGAAGCGGACGGCGCGCAGCGCGCGGACCGGATCCTCGCGCATGCGGATGTCGGGGTCGCCGATGGTGGCGATGCGGCGCGCCTCGAGGTCGGCGCGGCCGCCGACGTGGTCGATCACCTCGCCCGCCGAGCAGTCGTAGAAGAGCCCGTTCACGGTGAAGTCGCGGCGGCGGGCGTCCTCCTCGGCGGTCCCGAAGACGTTGTCGCGGGTGATGAGGAGGTCGCCGTCCTCCGGCAGGTCCTCCGCCTGGTCGGTCGGGTTGGCGCGGAAGGTCGCGACCTCGATCACCTTGCCGCCGCGGAAGTAGACGTGCGCCAGGCGGAAGCGGCGGCCGATGAGCCGGCAGTTGCGGAAGATGGCCCGCACCTCGCCCGGGTGGGCGCTGGTGGCGATGTCGAAGTCCTTCGGCTTCTTGTCGAGCAGGACGTCGCGGACACAGCCGCCGACCAGGTACGCCTGGTGCCCCATGTGGCGCAGCCGGTAGACGACCTTGAGGGCCTCCGGGTCGAGCCGCTCGACCGGAATCTCGGGCGGGTGCGTCGGGGTGGGGATCGGGGGATCGAGCGCCAGCCCGGGGAGCGGGCCGCGAGGGCGTTGGTCGTCTTGGGGGTCGCTCGCCTCGGCGAGCGCGAAGCGGTTCGGGTCGGAAGGTGAGTGCTCGTTCATATTCGCCGGATCGGGGGGCGGGGCCGCGGGAAATCCGCGAGCTCGGGTGGCCGCACCTGCACCGTCGGGCTCAACCTCTAAGCCACCTTGTAGCCGCCGGGACCGCCCCCGTCAAATCGGTTGCCTAGCCGGAACGGGGGGTTAGCCCTCGCCGGCGGCGTCCTTCGGCGGCGCGAACAGCTCCTCCTGCACCGGCTCCAGGCCGAGCGCCTGCCGGACCGGCGCGAAGGAGCGGCGGTGGAGCGGGCAGGCGCCGAGCTGCCTCAGCGCCCGGAAGTGCTCGGCGGTGGGGTAGCCCTTGTGCCGGGCGAAGCCGTAGCCCGGGTGCACGGCGTCGAGCTCGGTCATGAGCGCGTCGCGGGTGGTCTTGGCGACGATGCTGGCCGCCGCGATGGTGAGCGAGAGGGCGTCGCCGTGCACGATGCCGTCCTGGGGCACCTTCAGCTCGGGGAGCTTGCGGGCGTCGATGAGGAGGTGCTCCGGCGCGACCGCCAGCCCCTCCACCGCGCGCCGCATGGCGAGCAGGCTGGCGCGGTAGATGTTGATCCGGTCCACCTCCTCGACGCTGCTGGCGCCCACCGCCCATGCCACCGCGCTCGCCTTGATCTCGGCGGCGAGCCGCTCGCGCGCCGCGGCGTCGAGCTGCTTCGAGTCGTCGATGCCGCGCGGCCGGAAGTCCCGCGGCAGGATCACCGCCGCGGCCAGCACCGGGCCGGCGAGCGGCGCCACCCCGACCTCGTCCACGCCGGCGATGCGGGTCACGCCGGCGGCCCAGAGCCGGCTCTCCCATTCCAGGAGGTGGCGCAGCCGCTGCCCCTCCGAGCGGTTCTCGCGCCTGCGCTTCAGGACCGCCTGGTAGACCGCCTGGGCCCCCGCCCGCAGATCGGCCGCCAGCGCCGCCTCGCACTCGGCCGTGAGCGGCCGCTCCCGCCCGAGGAAGTGGATCCGCAGCTCGGCGACGCTCATGCGGGCGAGGCGTTCGGGGGTCACGGCCGCGAGTCTACCGCTGGCAGCGGGGACAGTAGAAGGTGGAGCGCTGCGCCTGCACCGCCCGGACCACGGCGGCGCGCCGGCAGCGGGGACACGGCTCGCCCGCCTTGCCGTAGACCAGGAACGGGTTCTCCGCCCCCGGCTCCTCGACGTAGCGGATCTCCGGCCCCTCCTGCCGGGCGAGGCTCTCCTCCATCGCCTCGACCAGGGCCTTCGCGAGCCGCCGCACCTCCGCCGGCGAGAGGTCGCGCGCCGGGCGGCGCGGGTCGACGCGCGCGCGGAAGAGCGCCTCGCTCGCGTAGATGTTCCCCACTCCGGCGAGGAGCGACTGGTCGAGGAGGGCCACCTTGATCGGCCTGCGCGAGCGGGCGAGCTCGCCGGCGAGCGCGGCGGCGTCCACCCCGTCGCGCAGCGGGTCGGGGCCGAGCGCCTCGAGCTCCGGCACCTCGTCGAAGCGGGCGCCGGGCACGAGCCGCAGCCGGCCGAAGAGGCGCGGGTCGCGGTAGTGCAGGACCGCGCCCGAGTCGAGCCGGAGCCGGACGCGGGAGTGCGAGGGCTCCTCCTCGCCCGGGCCGCGCCGCAGCCACTTGCCGGTCATGCCGAGGTGCGAGAGGAGCCCGAGCCGGCCGCCGGGGCCGTCGAGGGTGAGGAGGAGCTGCTTGCCGTGCCGGTCCACCCGGGCGACGCGGTGGCCGGCGAGCCCGGCCGCGAAGGCTTCCGGGGTGGCGGGCCGGAAGATCCGCCGGGCGCGCGGATCGATCTCCACCTCGCCCACGCGCCGCCCCTTGGCCCAGCGGCGCAGGTTGCGGGCGGCGATCTCGACCTCAGGGAGCTCGGGCATCTCGTCTCCCGAGAGGCGAAGGCGGGTCGATGCGGGTGGCCCCGGGCGCCTCGTGGCCGCCCCTCCCCTGCCCTCCCCGTCCGACGGGGAGGGAGAAGCCCCCGGGCCCTCCTGCTGCGCCGGCCTCGAGTTCCTCCTCCCCTCTCCCGCGCGGCGGGGGAGGGTCGGGGAGGGGGTGGACCCCGAAGCCGAAGGGCGCGGGCTGCCTCACCGCTCCCGCTCGAACGCGGCCAGGAAGAAGCCGTCGGTCCCGTGCCGGTGCGGCAGGAGCTGCAGCTGGTTGCCCTGGGCGCCGAGCGCCGCCGCCCGCTCGGCGCCGAGCGGCTCGGCGAGCGGCAGCGGGCGCAGCCCGGGCGCGGCCGAGGCGAGGAAGTCGGCCACCTCCTGGTTCTCGGTGCGGCCGATGGAGCAGGTGGCGTAGAGGAGCCGGCCCCCCGGCTTGACCAGCCGGGCGAAGCGGAGCGCGAGGGTCCGCTGCAGCTCGGCGAAGCGCGCCGGATCCTCGGGCCGGAGCCGCCAGCGGGCGTCGGGCTTGCGCCGCAGCGTGCCGAGCCCGCTGCAGGGCGCGTCGACCAGCACCCGCTCGGCCTTGCCGGCCAGGTCGGCGAGGGCGGCCTCCGCCTCGTCGCCGGCCGGGATGAGGCGGGTGCGCAGGTTGAAGACCTGGGCGCGGCGGGCGCGCCGCTTCGCCTCCTCGAGCCGCTCCGGGTCGGGGTCCATCGCCAGCAACGAGCCCTTGTTGTGCATCTCCATCGCGAGCGCGAGCGACTTGCCGCCGGCGCCGGCGCAGGCGTCCACCACCAGCTTGTGGTTCGGGCGCGCGCCGGCGGCGAGCGCGATGAGCTGGCTCCCCTCGTCCTGGATCTCGAACCAGCCCTGCTGGAAGGACGCGAGCGCGAAGGCGTTGGCGTGGCCGTCGAGGGTGAGCCCCCAGGGGGAGCTCGGCGTCGGGACGGCGCGCACCCGCTCGCCCTCGAGCCGCCGCCGGAGCGCGTCGCGGTCGCCCTTCAGCAGGTTCGTCCGCACCGTGAGCGGCGCCCGCTCGTTGAGCGCCGCCCCGAGCCGCGCCGCCTCCTCGGCGCCGAGCTCCTCCGCGAAGCGGGCCGCGATCCAGCGCGGCAGCGAGGCCTCGACCGCGAGCCGGGCGAGGGGATCGGAGAGGGCGGCGATGGCCCTGCCCGCCTCCTCGACGCCACGGAGCGCGCGGCGCGGCACCCCGAGCCGCTTCGCCGCCGCGTCGATGGGCATCCCGCCCGCGCGCGCGAGCCAGGCGGCATAGACCACCGCCAGCAGCGGCCGCTCCCGGCCGGCCTCGCCGGGCAGCGCGCCGGTGAGCAGGAACTCGACCTGCCCCTGGGCGCGCACCAGGCCGTAGAGCGACTCGGCGGCGGCGCGCCGCTCGACGGCGTAGAGCCGCCGCTCGCGCCGCAGCACCCGCTCGAGGGCGCGGTCGGCGAGCCAGCCCTGGTCGCGCACCAGCCCGTACACCTCGAGGACCACGGCGTCGACGAGGTCGGTGCGGAGGGCGCGGGAGGAGGCCATGCGCGCTCTCTAACACGGATGCGGGGCGATGCCCGCTAGAGCGCGGCGAGCACCTCCGCCACGTGCCCCTCCACCTTCACCTTGCGGAAGGCCTCCTCCACCGCGCCGTCCTCGCCGATGACGAAGGTGCTGCGCTCCACCCCCATCACCTTCTTCCCGTACATGTTCTTCTCCTTCCAGACCCCGTAGGCGCGCAGCACCGCGGCGTCCGGGTCGGAGAGGAGGTGGAAGGGGAGCTGCTGCTTCTCCCGGAAGCGCGCCAGCGCCGCCGGCGAGTCGCGGGAGACGCCCAGCACCACCGCCTTCTTCTCGTGGAACGCTTCGACCTCGTCACGGAAGTCGAGGGCCTCGCGGGTTCAGCCGGAGGTGCCGGCCTTGGAGTAGAAGAAGAGCACCACGCGCTTGCCGCGCAGCGACGAGAGCGAGACCTGCTCGCCGCGCTCGTCCGAGAGCGCGAAGTCCGGGGCCCTGGATCCCTTCTCGACGGCCATGCTTCCCTCCTCGCGGCTCGCGGCCGCTCGCCCGCTCCCCGGGCGCCCGTCCGAGAGATAGAGTTCGCCGGTGGCTCGCGCAACCCGCCGTCCCGGCCGTCCTGGCCACCCCTCCCCAGCCCTCCCCGTGCGACGGGGAGGGAGTGCTTCGGGGGCTCCCGCCGCGCGCGCCCGCTCAGCCTCTCCCCCTCTCCCGCGCAGCGGGGGAGGGTCGGGGAGGGGGCGCCCGCTCGCGGTGCAGCTCGCCTGGGCGCGCGACCGCGAGGGCCGCAAGGTCCACGTCGCCGCGCTCGACCCGGAGGATCGCCGCGCCCGGGCGCCTTTCACCTGCCTCGGCTGCGGCGACCCGCTCATCCCGCACCTCGGCGCGAAGCGGGCGCGCCACTTCGCCCACGAGCCCGGCTCGCGCTGTCCCCTCACCGCCCCCGAGACCGCCCTCCACCTGAACGTGAAGGAGCGGCTGCTCTGGCTCTGCGGCGAGGCCTTCGCCGGGCGGCGCCGGGTCGTGCTCGGGGCCCGCTGCCCCGGCTGCCGGCGCGAGGCGCCGCTCGAGCTCGCGGCCGCGGGGGACGGCGCGGCGGCGGAGGGGCTGGTGGGCGCGCACCGCGCCGACGTGCTCGTCACCCGCGGCGGCGCGCCGGCCTTGGCCCTCGAGGTCTTCGTCACCCACGCCGTGGACGCCGCCAAGGAGGCGGCGCTGCTGCGGCTCGGGGTGCCGGCGCTGGAGGTGGACGCCGGGGCCGAGTGGGAGACGGAGCGGGACGGGGCGACCTTCGTCGCCTGCGCCCGCAGCCTCGGCGTGGCCCGCTGCGGCCGCTGCCAGCTCGGCGACCGGGCCGAGGCCGGCCGGGGCGCCGGCGGCGAGGAGGCCGAGGTGGCCGAGCTCGAGTCCTACCGGGCGCGCGGGCTCATGGGGACGCCTCCCGGGCCGCCGCTGGCTTCCCCCCCGCCCCTCTCCGCCCCCGACGGCCGCTCCTTCGCGCGCCGCTTCGCCTGCGCGCGCTGCGGGCGGGCGAACCTCGAGCTCGGCTCCCGGATCGCCCGGCACGGTTGCGCCGGGGCGCCGCCGCGGCCGGTCGCCTGGCGGGGGTACGACGGCGCCCTGATCGAGCTGAAGTGGTGGAAGTGAGCGACGTTGCGGCGCCTGTGGGCCTGTGTTAGATCACAGCGCCCCTCGGGGCAGGACCGTGGTGTATCCGCGGCCCGGAACAGACAAAAACGAAGTAAATTCACACACTTTCCCGCGGCACGCACCGGTGCCCGGGGACCCCGCCCGGACCCTTCGGTCCAGCGCGGCGGCCTCGGGTGGGCGGCCGGATTTCCGGGAAGGTGGCGGACACCAACCGGAGAGAAAAATGGAAATCCAGCAGCAGAACCCCGCAGAGCCCGCCGTCCAGGCGCCCCCCGTCGCTCCCGCCGAGACCCCCGCCGCGCCGCAGACCATGGCGCAGGCCCTCGAGCAGGGCGGCACCGCCATCACCATGAAGCAGCTCCTGGAGGCCGGCGTCCACTTCGGCCACCAGACCAAGCGCTGGAACCCGAAGATGAAGCCCTTCATCTTCGGCGCCCGCAACGGCATCTACATCATCGACCTGCAGAAGACGGTCACCCTCGCCCGCAACGCCTTCCGCTTCGTCTCCGACGCGGTGGCCCGCGGCGGCAAGGTGCTCTTCATCGGCACCAAGAAGCAGGCCCAGGACGCGGTCGCCGAGGAGGCCGCCCGCTGCGGCATGTTCTACGTGACCAACCGCTGGCTGGGCGGCACGCTCACCAACTTCAAGACCATCAAGAGCGGCATCGATCGCCTGAAGGAGATCGAGCGCCAGTCGAAGGACGGCACCTACGAGCGCCTCCCGAAGAAGGAGGTCGCCCAGCTCGAGCGCGAGCGCGAGAAGCTGGAGAAGAACCTGGGCGGCGTGAAGGAGCTCACCCGCGTCCCGGCCGCCATCTTCATCGTCGACCCGAAGAAGGAGCACATCGCCGTGCACGAGGCGAATCGCCTCGGCATCCCGGTGGTGGCGGTGGTCGACACCAACTGCGATCCCGAGGGGATCGACTACGTCATCCCGGGCAACGACGACGCCATCCGTTCCATCCGGCTGTTCACCAACAAGGTGGCCGAGGCCTGCATCGAGGGCGGGCGCCGCTACAGCGCCTACGTGGCCGAGCACGGCGTGCAGGACACCGAGCAGAGCGACCGCGACGCCGCCAGCGAGCGCGGCGGGCGCGACCGCCGCGACCGCCGCGACCGCGGCGGGCGTGACCGCGGCGAGCGCCGCCAGCCCCGCGAGGACCGCGGCGCCGCCAGCGCCAACGTCGAGGTGCTGCGCAAGGGCGAGGTGACCCCGGCTCCGGTCGAGGCCGCGCCGGCTCCCGAGCAGAAGTAGAGCAGCCCGGAACGCTTCCCATTCCGGGGCGGGTCTCGGCGACGGGACCCGCCCCTTTTCCTCGTGAGGAGAGGAACCAAGTGGCCGAGATCAGCGCAAGCATGGTGAAGGAGCTCCGCGAGAAGTCGGGCGCGGGCATGATGGACTGCAAGAAGGCGCTCGCCGAGAGCGGCGGCGACTTCGGCAAGGCGGAGGAGTACCTCCGCAAGAAGGGGCTCTCCGCCGCCGCCAAGAAGGCCGGCCGGGCCGCCACCGAGGGCGCGGTCGCGAGCTACATCCACATGGGCGGCAAGATCGGCGTCCTGGTGGAGGTGAACTGCGAGACCGACTTCGTGGCCCGCACCGAGGGCTTCCAGTCCCTGGTGAAGGACCTCTCCATGCAGATCGCCGCCGCCGCCCCGCAGTACGTGAAGCGCGAGGAGGTCCCGGCCGCGGTGATCGAGAAGGAGATGGAGATCGCCCGCGCCCAGGCCCGCGAGCAGAAGAAGCCGGAGCCGATCATCGAGAAGATCGCCACCGGCAAGGTGGAGAAGTTCTACAAGGAGGTCGTGCTCATGGAGCAGGCCTTCGTGAAGGACGACAAGAAGACCATCCAGGACCTCGTCACCGAGACGGTGGCCAAGATCGGCGAGAACATCCAGGTGCGCCGCTTCGCCCGGTTCGTGCTCGGCGAGGGGCTCGAGAAGAAGAGCGAGAACCTGGCGGAGGAGGTCGCCAAGGCGGCCGGCCTCGGTCAGTAGCGCCCACGGCCCCGGATGCCACGAGGCCCCGTCGCGCGCGCGGCGGGGCCTCTGTTTTTCCGGCCAGCTCCACGAGGGTGCGCGCTACCCTTTCCGCCTTCGCGGTGATCACCCAGCGAGAGCCCCGTGTTCGACGAGGTCACGAAGCGAGGGGGGGGGAAGCGGGCTGCCCGGCGCGGGGCGTTCCTGCTGGGCTCCACCGCGCTGCAGGGGCTGCTGGTCCTCGCCCTCGTCACCCTCTCGGCCCGCCTCGCCGTCCGGGTGGTCGAGGGTCCGCTGGTTCCGGTCAAGATCGTGCGGCCCGCGCCGGCGCCGCCGCCTCCGGCTCCGGCTCCGGCGCGGAAGGAGAGCGCGCCCAGGCCCAGGCCGAAGCCCAGGCCCGCGATCCAGCGACCCCTGCCCCGCCCGACGGAGATGGCGCAGCCGAAGGAGCTCCCGGCGAAGGTCGAGCCAACCCATCCCGCCGAGCCGCCGGAACCGAAGCAGGCGCGGACCCCGGCCGAGGGGGTGACGGGCGGGGTGAACGGCGGGATCGAGGGCGGAGTCGTCGGCGGGGTGGTGGGCAGCCAGGCGCCGCGGCTCCCGCCCGGCGCCGGCGTGGGCGCGGGCGTCGAGGGGGGCCCGGCCTATCCCACCACCGGCTACCAGAAGCCGGCCCAGGCCCGGCGCAACTGCGTGCAGAGCTCGGTCCGCATCCCGCGCGACCTCGCCGGGTTCGTCTCCTCCGCCCCGGTGCTGGTCCAGTTCGCGATCCGGCCCGACGGCACTCCGACTCGCTTCACCCTCAAGACCCCGGTCCCCGACCCGCGCATCGAGCAGGCCCTCTGGAACGCCATCCGGCAGTGCCCCTGGATCCCGGGCAAGGACGCCCGCGGGGTGCCGGTCAGCGTCTGGGTGATCATGCCGTTCCGCTTCACCGGCGGCTGAGCCGCCCGGGCCAGGTCGCGCGTACCGCAGCTCGCAATTCCCCCAGGAGACGCCGGATGCCGCTCCCATCACTCGCCGCCGTGAACCACCTCGCGCTCGCCGCCGAGGCCGCCCCGCAGCTCTCGTTCGACCTCGTGCACATGTGGCACTCCATGGGCCCGTTCGCGAAGGGGATCGCCGGCGTGCTGGCGATCATGAGCGTCTACTCGCTCGGGGTCATGGGCGAGCGGCTCGTCACCTACGCGCGGGCGGCGTCCGACTCCCGCGCCTTCGCGCTGCGGCTGCCCGGGATGCTGAAGGAGGGCAAGTACGCCGACGCCGTCTCGCTCTCCCGGCGGCTCGGCCGCGGGCACGTCTCCCGGGTGCTCGGGCTCGCGATCGAGGAGTACGAGCGCGGCGTGCGGCTCAACGCCGCCGGCCGCCGGCCGGGAGCGGGGGAGTTCGACGTGGTCGCGGCGGTGAACCGCGCGGTGGACCGCTCCAGCCAGCGGACGGTGGCCGACCTGCGCCGCGGCCTGGGCGCCCTCGCCACCATCGGCTCCACCGCCCCCTTCGTCGGCCTGCTCGGGACGGTGGCCGGCATCATCACCGCCTTCCAGGCGATGGCCGCCACCGGGTCGGGCGGCCTGGGCTCGGTGTCGGCCGGCATCGCCGAGGCGCTCGTGACCACCGCCTTCGGCCTCCTCGTCGCCATCCCCGCCGTGATGATGTTCAACTACCTGACCAACCGGGTGGAGGACATGACGGTGGACATCAACGACTCGGCGAACGAGCTGGTGGACTACTTCCTCAAGGAAACGCAGGGGGCCGGCGAGTAGGCCGGCCGGGCGGCGCCTCGCCTGGCGCGGGCGCTCCCAAGGAGCTTCGGATGTCGATGGAGCTGGGTGGCAAGGGCGTCAAGAGCGACATCAACGTGACGCCGCTCGTGGACGTGGTGCTGGTGCTGCTCATCATCTTCATGGTCATCACCCCCCTGCTCCAGCGCGGCAAGCCGGTGGAGCTGCCCCGCGCGCGCCACGTCTCGGCGCTCGAGGGTGGCGGCGATCCCATCCTGCTCTCGGTCACGAAGGACGGCCGGATCTGGATCGACAAGAAGGAGGTCGCGAGGCAGGCCCTGGCCGAGGGGCTCGCCGCCGAGCTGGCCGCCGCGCCCGGCGCGCCGGTCGTCCTCCAGGCCGACCGGGATCTCGACTACCGGACCATCCGCGCGGTCATCCTGGAGGTCGCGAAGACGCGCGTCCCGGGCCTCTCGCTGGCCGCCGCGCAGCTCCCGGAGCGCCCCTAGCCATGGCCATGGCCGGGGGCACGAGGCGGCCGGTCACCGACATCAACGTCACGCCCCTCATCGACGTGGTGCTGGTGCTGCTCATCATCTTCATGGTGCTCACCCCGCTCGCCGAGAAGCAGCTGTTCACGCGCGTGCCGGAGCTCGAGCCGCCGGACCAGGTGGTGCCGCCGGAGCCGATGCCGCCGGACCAGACCGTCCTCACCCTGCGCGCGGACGGCAAGGTGATCCTCGGCCGGCGGGAGCTGACGCTCGAGCAGGCCGCGGCGCTGCTCGCGCCGCTCTACCGGGACCGGCCCTCGAAGGTGCTCTTCTTCAACGCCGAGGACGGCGCGAAGTACGGCGCGGCGGTGAAGGTGCTCGACGCCGCGCACGGGGCCGGCGTGAGCACCATCGGCATGATGACCGACCCCCCGGCGCTCCGGGTGGCGGGCGCGCCGGCGGCGCCGGAGCCGGCGCGCTAGGTCCCGCGCCCGTCCTTGGCGGCGAGCCGCTCCAGCATGGCCTCGAAGTCGCGCGGCAGCGGGCTCTCCACCACCTCGCGCGCCCCGTCCTCCGGGCGCGCGAAGCCGACCCGCGCGGCGTGCAGGTAGTGGCGGGTGGTGAGCGGCATCTCCGCCGCGGCGCCGCCGTAGAGCCCGTCGCCGAGCACGGGGTGGCCGAGGTGCGCCAGGTGGGCGCGGATCTGGTGCATCACCCCGGTGACGATGCGCACCTGCAGGAGCGTGTGCCCGGCGAAGGCCCGCTCCACCTCGTAGTGGGTCTCCGCCTCGCGCGGCCGCCCCTGCCCGCGGCGGTGCGCCGCCGCGGCCGCGGAGTCGGGCACCGCCACCACCCGCCCGCCGCGCTGGGCCAGGGGGACCGAGCAGACCCCGCCCGCCGAAACCCGGCCCACCACCAGCGCCCGGTAGACCTTCTCGATCGACCGGGCGTGGAACTGCTCCCGGAGCGCCGCCCAGGCCTCGGGGTCGCGGGCGAAGAGGACGCAGCCGCTGGTCTCGAGGTCGAGCCGCTGCACCGCCCCGCCCTCGCGCGGATCGGGCGAGGCCGTGGCGCACTCCGGGTGGCGGGCCACCAGCGCGTTCGCGAGCGTGCCCTCCTCGCCGGCGGCGAGCGGGTGGGTGGCCTGCCCGGGCGGCTTGTCGGCGACGAGCCAGCGCGCGCCCTCCGCCAGCACGCGCAGCGGCAGCTCGGCGTCGGGGAGCGGCGGGCCGGCCGGCTCCTCGACCTCGAGCTCGACCAGCGCCCCCGGCGGCGCCGGATCGCTCGCGC
>JAJXVM010000097.1 GCA_021782135.1 Myxococcales bacterium
GGTGTGGCGGACCTGGGCCGCGGGGACCGGCGGCGTGCGGGACGCGGGGGAGCGCGGGCGGCCGCGCCCCGGGGCCGAGTTCCTCGGCTGGCCCGGCGAGTGGGGCGCGACCGGGTGGGCGGGACGGCAGGGCGGAGCCCCGCGGGGCCCGGCGTTCCAGCGCGGGTGGTGCGCGGAGGCGGCGGACGCATGCTCTCGCGTCGCCGCTCCCGGACTCGTCAACCCCGTCCCGGCTGGTCGGTTGACGAGGGCGGCTCGGCTGGTATGGTTGCCCTCCCCATGAGCAAGCGACCCCTGCCGCCTGGAATCGAGCCCATCTCCGCCGACGAGGCCCGCCGCCTCATCCGCCAGACCGACCCGGAGGGGCTCGCCGCCCTGATGGCCCGGGCCAAGGCGGTCCGCGAGGCGGTGCACGGAAACGAGATCTCCCTCTGCGGCATCACCAGCGCCAAGAGCGGCCGCTGCCCCGAGGACTGCGGCTTCTGCCAGCAGTCGGCCCACTTCAAGGACACCGGCGCCCCCGAGTACCCGATGATCGGGGCCGACGAGATGGTGGCCCAGGCCAAGCTCGCCGAGCAGGCCGGCGCGCGCGAGTTCTCCATCGTCGCCTCCGGCACCCGGGTGTCGAAGGAGGCCGAGCTGGCCGCGCTGGAGGAGGCGGTCCGCCGCATCCGGGCCGAGACCACCCTCGAGCCGTGCGCCTCCCTCGGGCTCATGCGCAGGCCGGAGCTGGCGCGGCTCAAGGCCGCCGGGCTCATGCACTACCACCACAACCTCGAGACCGCGCGCAGCCACTTCGGCAACGTCTGCACCACCCACGCCTACGACGAGCAGCTCGAGACGGTGCGCGCCGCCAAGGAGCTCGGCTTCGAGCTCTGCACCGGCGGCATCCTCGGCATGGGCGAGACGCCCGACCAGCGCGTCGAGTTCGCGCTCACGCTGCGCGAGCTCGACGTCGACTGCGTCCCGGTGAACTTCCTCAACCCGCGGCCCGGCACGCCCATGGCGGACGTGAAGGCCATCACCGCCGAGGAGTGCCTCGCCGCGGTGGCGGTCTTCCGGCTGATGATGCCGGCGGCGCACATCTTCGTGATGGGCGGCCGCGAGGTGAACCTGGGCGACCGGCAGGACCTCATCTTCGAGGCCGGCGCCGACGGCACCATGGTGGGGAACTACCTCACCAGCGCCGGGCTCACGCCGGAGCAGGTGGTGGCGATGATCCGCGGCCAGGGGCTGGCGGTGCGCCCCACCGGCGCGCCGGAGCGCTGGGCCTTCCGCGGCCAGGCGCCGGGCGAGACCGCCTGGAACACCCGCGCCCCCGAGGGTGACCGGCCGAGGCTCTCGGTCGTCCGGTGAGCGGGGCCGGGGCGGGCGGGGCGCTGGGCTGGCTGCCCGGGGCGCTCGCCGGGCTGGAGGAGAAGGGGCTGCGGCGCGAGCTCGAGCCGCTCGGCTCGATGCAGGGGCCGGTGGTGGAGCTGGGCGGCCAGCGCCTCGTCAACCTCTGCTCCAACGACTACCTCGGGCTCGCCGCCCACCCGCGCGTGCTCGCCGCGGCGGCCGAGGCGGCCCGGGCCGAGGGGGCCGGGGCGGGCGCCTCGCGCCTCGTCTGCGGCGACCTGCCGGTGCACCGGCGGCTGGAGGAGCGGCTGGCGCGCCTCAAGGGCAAGGAGGCGGCGCTGCTCTTCTCCTCGGGCTACCACGCCAACGCCGGCGTGCCGGCGGCGCTCACCGGCAAGGACGACGCCATCTTCTCCGACGTGCTGAACCACGCCTCGATCGTGGACGGCTGCCGGGTCTCCTTCGCCCGGACGGTCCGCTACCGCCACCGCGACCTGGACGAGCTCTCGGACCTGCTCGCCGCCAGCCGCGCGCGCCGGAAGCTGGTGGTCACCGACGCGGTCTTCTCCATGGACGGCGACGCCGCCCCGCTCGCCGGGCTGGTGGAGCTGTGCGAGCGGCACGGGGCGATGCTCTACGTGGACGAGGCGCACGCCACCGGGTTGCTCGGCGCCCGCGGCGGCGGCCTCTGCGAGGAGCTGGGGCTCTCGGACCGGGTGGACGTGGTGATGGGCACGCTCGGCAAGGCGCTCGGGAGCTTCGGCGCGGTGGTCGCGGGGAGCCGGCTCCTGTGCGACTGGCTCGTCTCGCGCGCGCGCACCTTCGTCTTCACCACCGCGCTCCCGCCGGCCGCCTGCGGCGCGGCGCTGGCGGCGCTCGACGTCCTCGAGGACGAGCCGGAGCGGCGCGCCCGCGTCGCCGCGCTCGGGGCGCGCATGAAGGCCGGCCTCGAGCGGCTCGGGTTCCCCATGGGCGAGGTGGTGGCGCCCATCTTCCCGGTGGTCCTGGGGGACGAGCGCAGGGCGCTGCGCGCCTCGAGCCTGCTGCGCGAGCGCGGGTACCTGGTGCGCGCCATCCGTCCGCCCACCGTGCCGGCGGGGACCAGCCGGCTGCGCATCACCCTCTCGGCCGCGCACGCGCCCGAGCAGGTGGACGGGGTCCTCGCCGCGCTGCGCGAGGTGCTCGAGCTCGTGCCGGGCTGAAGGCGCCGCCCGGCGGCGGCCGGGATCCGCGCTACGACCGCTCCACGTGGTAGCCCCGCTCGCGGAGCCCGCCGATCACCTCGTCGGCGTGCTCCGGCCCGCGGGTCTCGAGGGTGAGCTGGAGGCGGGTGTCGCCGAAGCGGTGGGTGAAGGCGCGCGTGTGGTGCACCTCGATCACGTTCGCCTTGTGGGTGGCGATGATCTGGGAGACCTTCGCGAGCTGGCCGGGCTTGTCCAGGAGCGCCACGTCGATGCGCACCAGCCGGCCGTCCTTCACCAGGCCGCGCTCGATCACCCGGGCGACGACGTTCACGTCGATGTTGCCGCCGGACAGGAGCAGCGCCACCTTCTTGCCGCCGAGGCCGTGGAGCTTGCGGTGCATGGCCGCCGCGACCGGCGCCGCCCCGGCCCCCTCGGCCACCGTCTTCTCCTTCTCGATGAGGTAGAGGATGGCGCTCGCGAGCTCCTCCTCGCTGACGGTGACGATCTCGTCCACGTAACGCTTCACGTGCTCGAAGGTGCGCTCGCCGGGCCGCTTCACGGCGATGCCGTCGGCCAGGGTGGTGGCCGACTCGAGGGTGACCAGCTCGCCCGCCTCGACCGAGGCCAGCATCGACGGCAGCACCTCGGTCTGCACGCCGACCAGGCGCACCTTGGGCGCGCGCTCCTTCAGGGCGACGCCGAGGCCGGAGATGAGCCCGCCGCCGCCCACCGGCACCACCACCGCGTCGAGCCCCTCGACCTGCTCGAGCAGCTCGAGGCCGATGGTGCCCTGGCCGGCGATCACCTCCGGGTCGTCGAACGGGTGGATGAAGGTGTACCCCTCCTGCCGCTCCAGCCGCCGCGCCTCGGCGTAGGACTCGTCGTAGCTCGAGCCGTGCAGCACCACCTGGGCGCCGTGGGCGCGGGTGTTGGCCACCTTCATGATGGGGGTGGCCTCGGGCATCACGATGGTGGCCCTGAGCCCGAGCCGGCCGGCGTGGTACGCGACCGCCTGCGCGTGGTTCCCGGCGCTCGCGGCGATGAGGCCGCGCTCGCGCTCCTCGGTCGACAGGAGCAGCAGCCGGTTGAGGGCGCCGCGCTCCTTGTAGGCGCCGGTCATCTGGAGGTTCTCCAGCTTGAGCAGCGCGTGGAAGCCGGTCAGCCGAGAGAGCATCTCGCTGGGGGCGCAAGGCGAAAGGTAGATTTGGCCGGCGATCCGCTCGCGGGCCGACGTGATCTCATCGAGCTTGACGTACATGGGAGGCGGACGACGCTACCCCCAGCGCCCCCGTGGGGCAAGGGGTAGGCCACCGCCTCCGCGCGCGGGCCGCGGCGGATCCGCTCAGGCGCCGAGTCGCCGCGCCAGCTCGACGCGGTTGCGGACCCCGAGCTTGTCGAAGATGGTCTTGAGGTGGCTCTTCACCGTCTGGGCGGCGATGCCGAGCCGCTCGGCCACCTCGCGCGAGCGCAGGCCGTCGGCGACCAGCAGCGCCACCTCGCGCTCGCGCTGGGTGAGGTTGTCGGAGGCGTGCGGCGTGGCGTCCGGCTGGATGTCGGCCATGGCGGCGGGCGCCGCCTGGAGGGCGGCGAGCACGCGCTCGCGCCAGAGGTGGAGGTGGGTGCGGCCACGCCCCACGGCGGTCACCTCGATGCGGAGCCGCTCACCCGGGCGCTCCATGGTCAGCGCGCGCCGCACTCCGGGCGGCCCGGCCTGCGCGCCTTCGGCGAGCCCGCGCAGCTCGGCCGGCATTGGCGCGCCGTCGTGAACGTCTTCCCAGAAGGAGCGCATCAGCTCCTCCGCCTGGCGATCGCAGGCAATCAGGCCGCCCACATCACAATAGGCGGACGCACCTCGAGGCAAAGCTGCCCGGACGTTTTGCTCCATGGACTCCCCCCCGACGAAACGAGTCGGAGGCGATACTAGCGCAAAAGAAGTACCCACAGATAAACGACCGGATGTGCCTGGGGGGCGATGTGCCGCCTTCGGGTTAGAGAGCAGCAATGTCGCCGGGTTGAGGCCTCTCGCTCCCGGTGGGGCGCCCCCTTTGTCCACCAGGCGAGCCGGCGTCAGCGCAGGTCGACCTCGAATCCCATGCGCCGGACGGCCTCGAGCAGCTCGTCGGCCGGCGTGATGCGCGAGCCGAGGCGGAGCGTGGTCTCGCTCTCCTCGGGGATGATGGCGCGGACGGAGACGGGGCAGGCGCCCGGGTGCTTCGCGAGCAGGGCCTTGAGCGCGCCGGCGCGCTCGGCGTCGAGCTGGGCGGCGTCGATCCGGAGCGCGACCTCGCTCGTCTTCTGCGAGCGGACCAGCGCGAGCGGTAGGATGTCGGCCGCCTGCACCTCGGCCCGCGGGTTCTCCTCGTCCCGGACGTTCTGCTTCACCTCGCCCTGGACGACGATGGGCTCGTCGCTCTTCACCATCAGCTCCCAGTCGGCCCAGCCCTTCTGCGCCGGCCGGTTGCCCTGGGCCGGGCGGCTGCCCCAGCAGATCACCTCGACCGTGCCGGTGAGGTCCTCGAGGGTGAAGAAGCCGAAGCGGGTGCCCTTCTCCTTGTTCACCTTCTCGCGCAGCGAGGAGACCACGCCCACCACCGTCACCCGGTCGCCGGGCCGCTTCTGCGCCACCTGGGCGGCGGTCACCGAGCCGTAGCGGCGCACCTCCTTCTCGTGCCCCTGCAGCGGGTGGCCGGTGATGTAGAACCCGAGCGCCTCCTTCTCGAACCCGAGCCGCACGCGCTCCGGCCACTCCTCGACCGTGGCCTCGCCCACCACGTCGCCCGGCTCCGGCCAGCGCGGCTTCACCTCGGCCGCGGCCGCGAGCCCGCCGAACAGGCTCTTCTGCCCGCTGGCGCGGTCGGCGGCGGCCGAGGAGCCGGCGGCGAGGGCGGCGTCGATCCCGAAGAAGAGCCTCCAGCGCGGCAGGCCCTCGAAGTCGAAGGCGCCGCACTTCACCAGCGCCTCGAGCACCTTCTTGTTGATCCGGCGCGGGTCGATGCGGGCGCAGAAGTCGAAGAGCCCGCGGAACGGCCCGCCCTCGCCGCGCGCCGCCAGGATGGCCTGCACCGCCGACTCGCCCACGCCCTTCACCGCGCCGAGCCCGAAGCGGATGCGCCCCTTCTTGCCGGCCTCGCCCGAAGGGAGCGCGGAGAACTCGGCCAGCGACTCGTTCACGTCGGGCGGGAGCACCTCGATGCCGCTGGCGCGGGCCTCGGAGATGTGGGCCACCACCTTGTCGGTGTTGGAGGCCTCGCTCGAGATGAGCGCGGCCATGAACTCCACGGGGTAGTGCGCCTTGAGCCAGGCGGTCTGGACGGTGAGGAGGCCGTAGGCCGCCGAGTGCGACTTGTTGAAGCCGTAGGCGGCGAACTTCTCCATGAGGTCGAAGATGCCGCCGGCGACCCCCTCGTCGACCGCGAGCCTGCGGCAGCCCTCCATGAAGCCGACGCGCTCCTTGGCCATCTCCTCGGCCTTCTTCTTCCCCATGGCGCGGCGGAGCAGGTCGGCGCGGCCGAGGCTGTAGCCGGCCAGCACCTGGGAGATCTGCATCACCTGCTCCTGGTAGACGATCACGCCGTAGGTGTCGGCCAGGATGGGCTCGAGCTTGGGGTGCGGGTAGGCGACCTGGTCGCGCCCGTGCTTGCGGTCGATGTAGACGTCGACCATGGTGCGGCCGTCTTCCAGCTTCTGGTCGAGCGGGCCCGGACGGTAGAGCGCGCCGGCGGCGATGACGTCCTCGAAGCGCGAGGGCTTCATCTTCATCACCATCTCGGTGAAGCCCGAGGACTCCATCTGGAAGACGCCCGCCGTGTCCCCCCGGCTGATGAGGTCGTAGACCGCCGGGTCGTCGAGCGGGATCTGGCTCGCCTCCAGCCCGGCCCGGTCCGGGTGGTTCTTGCGCACCAGCCGGATGGCGTCGTCGATGACGGTGAGGGTCTTGAGCCCGAGGAAGTCGAACTTCACCAGCCCGGCCTTCTCCGCCTCCTCCTTGGCGAACTGCGAGACCAGCATGCCGGACTCGTCGTCGCGCGAGACCGGCACGTACTCCCAGAGCGGCTTGTCGGCGATGACCACGCCGGCGGCGTGCAGGCCGGTCTGGCGGTTGAGCCCCTCGAGGGCCACCGCGATGTCGAGGATGTCCCTGGTGGTCACCTGGTGCTGCGCGCCCTGCGCGTCGGTCCAGGTGGAGACCACCGCCGGCTTCTCGTGCAGCTCCTTGAGGCGCGGCTCCGGCGCGGCCTTCTCGGTCCCGAAGATGAGCTCCTTGAGCGGCGGGGTCTTGCCCTGCACCGGCTCGGGGACGAGCTTGGCGATGCGGTCGCCCTCGGCGAAGGGGAGCCCCATCACCCGCACCACGTCGCGGATCACCGAGCGCGCCTTGAGCGAGCCGAAGGTGACGATCTGCCCGACGTTGTCGCGCCCGTACTTCTCGGTGACGTAGCGGATCACCTCGTCGCGCCGGTTCTGGCAGAAGTCGACGTCGAAGTCGGGCATCGAGACGCGCTCGGGGTTGAGGAAGCGCTCGAAGAGGAGGTGCCAGCGGATGGGGTCGAGGTCGGTGATGCGCAGCGCGTAGGCGACGATGGAGCCGGCGCCGGAGCCGCGGCCCGGGCCGACCGGCACCTGGTGCTTCTTCCCCCAGTTGATGAAGTCCTGGACGATGAGGAAGTAGCCCGAGAACCCCATCTTCAGGATGACGCCGAGCTCCATCTCCAGCCGCTGCCGGTAGAGGTCCCGGTCGATCTCGTAACGGCCGGCCAGCTCCCGGAAGCGCTGGTCGAGCCCCTCGCGCGCCAGCTTCACGATGCAGTCGTCCTCGGAGAGGCCGTCGGGGAGCTGGAAGCGGGGGAGGAAGTTCTTCCCCAGGTCGAGCTTCACGTTGCACATCTCGGCGATGCGCACCGTGTTGGCGATGGCCTCCGGGTACTCCGGGAGCGCCTGCTTCATGTCGTCGGGGCTGGTGATGAAGAGCCCGTCGGTCTCGTGGCGCAGCCGCTTGGGGTCGCTGAAGGTCTTGTTCGAGGCGATGCACATCAGCACCTCGTGCGCCTTGGCGTCGGCGCGCGAGACGTAGTGCGCGTCGGCGGTGGCGACGAGCGGGATCCCCTCCGACTCGGCCAGCTCCGCGATCTTCGCGTTGACCTCGATCTGCTCCTTCATCCCGTTCGACTGCACCTCGAGGAAGAAGGACCCGGGGTCGAAGATGTCGCGGTACTCGCGCGCCGCCTTGCGGGCCCCGTCCATGTCCCCCTTGCGGATCAGCCGCGGCACCTCGCCGGCGAGGCAGGCGGTCATGCCGACGAGCCCCCGGGCGTGCCCGCGCAGCAGCTCCTTGTCGATGCGCGGGTCGTAATAGAAGCCCTCGGTGAAGGCCATCGAGGAGAGGTAGCGCAGGTTCGCCCAGCCCTGGTCGTCCTTCGCGAGCAGGATGAGGTGGCGCCCCACGCGCTCGGAGCGGTCCTTGCGCCCCTTCTCGCCGGCGACGTAGGCCTCGAAGCCGAGGATGGGCTTCACGCCCGCGTCCTTGGCCTTCTTGTAGAAGTCGACCGCGCCGTAGAGGTTGCCGTGGTCGGTGACGGCGACCGAGGTCATCCCCTTCTTCTTCACGTTCTCGAGCAGGTCCTTGATGCGGATGGCCCCGTCGAGGAGGGAGTAGAGGGTGTGCAGGTGCAGGTGGACGAAGTCGGACAAGGCGGCGCGCTCCCTGGGAAAGGGGGTGTTCTAGCAGGCGGGTCTGACGGCGGCCAGCGGCCGGTTCCGCCCCGCATTTCGGGAGGTTGCGACCGCGATCGAAGCCGCCCGGCGGCCGGCGCGAGGGCTCCGCCGAAGGGCGGTGGTTACCGGCCGGCCCGCTGCCCGCCGGTCCAGAGCTGCATCACCGCGTAGGCCCGGTACGGGCGCCAGCGCTCGGCCCGGCGCGTCACCTCGGCCACGCTCGGCAGCTCCTTCCCCCGCGCCAGGGCCTTGCGCACCCCGAGGTCGCCGGCCACGAAGGCGTCCTTCTCCCCGAGCGCGCGCATGGCGACGTACTGCGCGGTCCAGGGGCCGATCCCGGGCAGCGCCACCAGCCGCGCCACCGTCTCCTCGAGCGTGCCGGCCGGCTCGAGCGTGAGCGCGCCCTCGCGCAGCGCCCCGGCGATGGCCCGCACCGCCGCGGCGCGCGCCCGGGTGAGGCCGTGCGGCGCGAGGTCCACTCCGGCCAGCACCTCCGGCCCAGGGAAGATCCGGGTGAGGCCGCCCGGGTCGTTCAACGGCTCGCCGTGCGCGCCGGCGATGCGCCCGAGGAGGGTCACCGCCCCCTTCACCGAGATCTGCTGCCCGACGATGCCGCGCACCGCCATCTCGAAGGGATCGAAGGCCCCGGCGATGCGCAGGCCGGGGCGCGCCGCCAGCAGCGGCGCGAGCCGCCGGTCCTTGCCGAGCTGCTCGGCCACGGCCGCCGGGTCGGCGTCGAGATCGAACACCCGGCGCACGCCGCGCGCGACCTCCTCCACCACGGCGGCGGTGGGCCGGCGCGCCCCGCCGATCGAGAGCTCCAGGGTGGGCGCTCCGTCCGTCGCGGCGCGGACCGTGGCGACGCCGGTGAAGCCGGAGACGCGGACGGCGCGGCGCCAGGCGCCGCTCTCCACCCGCTCCACGCCCGGGATGGCGCGCGCCTCGAGGAACCCGAGCAACGCCGCGAAGTCGAGCGGCGGCTGGTAAGGCAGGAAGAGCTGCACGCGCATGGGGCCATTCTGGCGCGGTCCGGGGGCGCGCGCCACCGGCCAGCGGGCGGCGGCCGTCGAGAGGACTCCGCGCCGCTCCCGCCGTCAGCGGCCGGGCGGCGCGCGGAGGGAGCGCGGGGAAGGGCGGGCCAGGCGCCCGTTCCTTCAACGCTCGGCGAGGCCCGCCGCGTCTCCCTCGAAGCGGGCGCGCACCGAGGGGCGCGCCAGGACGAGGATGGTGAAGACCCCGAGCACCGTGCCGAAGGGGAAGAAGCCGCAGCCGAGCGCGCCGACCACCACGCAGAAGGTGTGGTGGCGACGGGCGCGCAGCGCGCGGGCGGCGGCGATCACCAGCGCGGTGAAGCCGAGCCCGCAGACCACCAGCGCCGCGCCGAGCACGGCCATGGCCCAGCCGAAGAGCGGCGGCGGGAGCCCGGGCTGGCGCGGGCCGTTGGTGGCCATGTAGACGCCCAGCCCGATCCAGATCGACGGGAACAGGGAGGAGAGGCCGGCGATCCCGGCGAGCACGTAGTGGAAGATCGAGAGCAGCCGGAGCTGCTCGAGGTCGCGGTCCATGGGGCCTCCGGGACCGCAGCGTATCGCAACGGGGAGCGCCTCAGGCCCGCCATTCGGCGAAGGCGTCGGCCGCGCGCGCCGAAAGGCCGCTCCCGCCGGGCGCCAGCCGAGGCGGGAGGAGGCCGTCGCGGGCACCACCCGATCCATGGCGAGCGCGTCCGCCGTCGGCCCCACGGCCTTGCGCGCCTCCTCGAGCGGGAGCCGGTCGCCCGCCGTGCCGCCCACCCGCGCGGGCCCGCCTCCGCCCGCGGCGCCAGTCCCTACCTTCTCCATCGGAGCGGCCCTCCGGCCGCCAGGGAGGAGACATGGTCCGTCGTCTCGCAATCTGCACGCTCACGTTCGCGGCGCTGACGGCCGCGGCACCTGCCCGCGCCGGCAGCTCGCTCACCGTCGAGGCGCTGGGTGGCTTCCAGAGCTATCGGCACCCCGCCACCCAGGCCGGCGCGGCCGACTTCGTCCGCGACGCCACCGGGCTGCTGGGCGGCACCGCCCTCGCCCGCATCGAGGGCTTCGGGTTCGGGGTGGGGGTGGACAAGACGTTCAACAGCGGAGGTCCCGCGCCCTGGGCCGGCTGGATCATGGCCGGCGCCCTCATCGACCCGCTGCCGAGCCTCCGGGTCGAGCTCCTCGGCGAGCTGGGCCGCCGGGGCGGGAGCTCCTTCGACGACATCTTCCGGAGCGGGGCCGGCACCTTCGTCGGCTTCCGGCCGGGGGTGAGCTTCCGGCTGCTGCCCTCGCCGATCCGGGTGGGCGTCTCCGGCTTCTCGCGCTGGCCGACGTCCAACGGCGAGTTCGGGAACCCGGACCTCGGGCTGGTGGGCCGGGTGGGCATCGAGTTCGGGTAGGAACCGGGCGCTGGCGCGGCCGCCTGGGGCGTGGTTGTATTCGCGCTCATGGAGCTCACGTCCCAGGCCGCCGAGGCCCTCGCCGTCCTGCGCCAGACCTGCAGCGAGCTGAGCTACGAGGTCTCCGAGATCTGCCACTCCAGCCGGTGGCGGCTCTCGGCGCTGTACCTCGGGCGCGCCGGCGAGCGGCAGCGGCTCGGGCTGGCCTACTCGGAGGACCGCGAGGCGCTGGAGGGGCTGCGGGGGCGGCTCGAGCGGTCCTGATCGCTTCCGGCGATCACTCCCGCGCGAGCCGGGGCGCGAGCCAGGCGAGCGACCGGTCGTAGCGGTAGCTCGTCCCGCGGTGCCCGTCGTCGAACTCCTGGTGCTCGACGGCGATCCCGGCGCCGCGCAGCGTCTCCGCCAGCTGCCGCGCTCCCCAGCGCAGCTGGTACTCGTCCCGGCGCCCGCAGTCCACGAAGATGCCGCCCAGTCGGCGGAAGGCGTCGAGCGAGCGCGGCACGAACCGCACCGGGTCGGCCTCGAGCCAGCGGGCCCAGACCTCGGGCCGCAGGCGCGCGGTGCCGGGATCGAAGGGCAGCTCGATCCCGAGCGGCAACCCGGCGCGCGGCGAGTAGGCGGCCGACATGGCGAGGACGTTCAGCACCGCGTGGTCCTCCGGACGCGGCTTCGTCTCCCGGGCGCGGCGCAGGAACTCCTCGAGCCAGCCGGCCGGGTCGGCGCCCTCCAGCGCCGCGGCGGCGCGCGGCAGGTCGGGCAGGTAGCAGTACTCGAAGCAGGCGTCGGCGGAGTGGGCGGCGAGGTGGCCGAAGACCTCGGGGTGGTGACGCGCCAGCGAGAGGGCGCCGTAGCCCCCGGAGCTCTTGCCCACCACGGCCCGGGCCTCGGCGCGCGGGAGGGTGCGAGCGCGCGCGTCCACCGCGCAGACGACGTCTCGGGCGAGGTAGTCGCGATAGCGGCCGCTGGCCGCGCTGTTCACCCACTGGCAGCCCCCCAGCCGAGTGAATCCGTCCGGGAAGACGCCCACTACCGGCGGAATGGCGCCCGAGGTCACCAGGTCGTCGAGCCGCTCGGGGACGGTGGGCTGAAAGG
>JAJXVM010000098.1 GCA_021782135.1 Myxococcales bacterium
CCGTTGGCGGTCGCCCCGCCGAGCCTCCCCTCGACCCTGCTCAGCAATCGGCCCGACGTCCTTGCCGCCGGTGCCCGGCTCCGCGCGGCCGAGCATCCGCACCGCGCCCGGGCCGCCCCCCGCGGCGGCGATCGCCGCCGCCACGGCCGCCTCCGCGTCGTCCCAGGAGGTCGCCGCGAGCCGCCCATCGGCCCCGCGCCTGAGCGGGCCCTGGAAGCGATCGGGGTGATAGAGAGACTGGAGCGCCGCCTGTCCCCGGGCGCAGAGGGCGCCGCGGCCAATGGGCTCCTCGGGGTTGCCCTCCAGCTTCACCGCCCGGCCTTCGCGCGTGCGCGCGGTGACGCCGCAGCCCGCGGAGCACTCCCGGCAGACGGTCCGGTAGAAGAGGGGCGTGCCGGGGACGGCGCTCTCCGGGGGGACCAGGTACGGGACGACCTTCTGCACGGCGGCCCTGGGCGAGCACCCCGCCGCCGCGCCGGCCGCGCCCGCCAGCTTCAGGAAGGTCCTGCGGCCCAGCCCCTGGCTCGGATCGGACATGCGCGGCCCTCACTTGTGGCAGGTCCAGCAGTCGGTCAGCTCGTGGAGCCGGCCGGGGTGCTCCGCCTGCTGGCGATGGTGGCAGGCGAGGCACCACCCCATGGTGAGCGGCGAGA
This sequence comes from Myxococcales bacterium, assembly GCA_021782135.1. GTDB lineage: Bacteria > Myxococcota > Myxococcia > Myxococcales > Anaeromyxobacteraceae > Anaeromyxobacter_B. The sequence continues at coordinate 654 of JAJXVM010000098.1, forward strand.
CCTGTCGCATCACGTCCATCTTCTCCACCTCGCCGTGGCACTCCTGGCAGCGCACGCCCGCGAGCACGTGCCGCTGGTGGGTGAAGAAGACGTGGTCGGGCAGGCGGTGGACGCGGACCCACTCCACCACCTCGCCCGCCCGCAGCTTCGCCAGCAGCGGCGCGAGCTCCTTGGCGATGGCGGGGCGGTCCGGGTCCGACTTCACGAACTTGTGGCACCCCTGGCACCGCGCCATCGACGGGATCCCCGCCACCGGCGAGCGCTCCGCGTAGACGTGGCAGCCGAGGCAGCCGATCCCGAGCTCGCCCGCGTGGATCCGGTGGCTGAACGCGATCGGCTGCGCCGGCCCCGGCGCCGCCCGGCCAGGGGCCGGCGCGGCGCCCACCAGGAACGTGATGGCCAGCGCTGCCGAAAGACCGTTCACTGGTCGGCTCATCTCTTGAGCGTGAGGTTCTCCTGGATCGTCTTCCCGTCCGTCACGGTGACGCTCTTGTCCGGCGGCGCCTTGAGGTGGGAGTTCCAGACCGCGAGCCTGTAGGTGCCGGGCGGCACGTTCGCGAGCTCGTAGCGCCCCTTCGCGTCCACCGCCGCCGCGTGGGGGTTGTCGCCCACGAAGATGTACCCGAGCATCTCCGGGTGGATGCTGCAGAGCTGCGTGTAGAGCCCCGGGCTCTTGAACGTGTAGGTCCGGGACTCGCCCTGCTTGAAGCTCCCGAGGTTGTAGCCCTCGTTGTCCGGCGAGTAGACGTTGTGGGCCACCGAGTCGTGGTTCAGGAACTTCACCGTGTCGCCCGCGGTGATGACGAGCAGGTGCGGCACGAACTGCATCCCGCGCTGGTCCATGTCGCGGGTCCGGGGCGCCGGGTTGCCGGGCACCCCCTTCAGGTAGACCACCGTCTCGGCGAGGTACTTCGCCGGGGTCACGTCCACCTTGCCCGCGACCGTCCCCCCGGCGGCGCGAGCCGTGCTGCCGGCGGCGACGAGCAGCACGGCGGCGAGCACCTCGACCGCATGCGACGTTCTCTGCGTCATGACTCTCCTCCCGGATCCGCCTGTCGGATCACATGGCCCATGCGAGAAAGATCGCGATCGACTCCATCTCCTGCAGCCCCTGCGCCGGACCGGCCCCCGGCTTCGGCGTGAGGACGAAGCTCCCCCAGTCGGCGCTCCCCCCCTGCCAGCCGAGCGCACCGCCGCCCCCGTCCTGCGGGAAGCCGGTGGCGGACTCGAAGTTGCCGGCGAGGATCACCTTCATGTTCGGGCGCACCAGGAAGGCGATCCCGGGCATCACGTGCAGGTCGTCCACGCTCGGGCCGCCGTCGGGAGCGAGCCGCATGTGCTCGACCCGGATCGCCGGGACCATCCAGGGGAAGAGCACGTAGCTGACCTCTCCCCAGGTCACGTCGGCGGTCACGCCGCCGAGCGTGGCGGTGCCGTGGCTGTGGGTCTGGCCGTAGAACCCGAGGTCGAGCTCGAGCGAGCCGAGCTGGGCGCGAGCCCCGACCCCGAGCGTCAGCCCGACGTCGTCGCTCGCCAGCGTGGGGGCGCCGGGCGTGGGGAAGTGCTCGACCGAGTGGTAGACGAACCCGTGGACGGTGAGCGCGTCCTCCGCCCAGGGGTGGAGGGGATCGGCGGCGCCGCCGGAGCCCTCTCCGTCGAGCCGCATCCCGCCGACCTTGTACCCCGCGCTCGCGTAGGCGTCCTCGGTCTCGAAGCCGGACGAGAAGGTGTTCTTGCCGGAGTTCACGCCGACCGCGTAGTTGAACCGCCCGGCGACCACGCCGTTCAGCTCCAGCCCCTTGTAGTTGTCCACCAGCACGAACGGGTCGGCCGAGAGCCCGTACATGCCCGTCACGGGCGCGTTCGGGATCTGGATGTCCGCCAGGTACGAGGAGTGCGGGCCGAAGGACGAGAGCGTGGGGAATCCCTTGCCCACCACGAGGTTCACGACGTGCGCCGGCCCCACCAGATCGTTGAAGAGCACCTGGGCGTGCTCCAGGGTGACCGGCGAGGAGGACTCGTTCAACGTCAGCTCGGCCCAGACGGTGACGGTGTCGCTGAGCGACGCGCCCGCCCAGATGTGCCCCTCGGCGACCAGGTCGTCGAGGTTGAACACCGCGCCGTTCCGGCCCCGCGCCACCGAGGAGGTCCGGTCGGGCGAGACCAGCGTCTGCCCGTTGAACCCGACCGCGATCGGCACCGAGGCCGGCAGCGTGCCGGGCCAGACCGAGTTCGGGAAGGTCTTCTTGTTCGCGTCCTGTCCGAGCGCCACCACGTCCTGCTTCACGTAGTCGCTGTCCACCCCGGGGAAGCGGTAGCCGTTGCGCCGGAACGCCTCCCCGAACGGCGTCAGCTTGGGATAGATGGTGTGGCAGGTGAGGCAGCTCGTGCCGTACTTGCGGGCGAAGGCCGGGATGGAGCGGGCCTTCGAGGGCAGCCACAGCGCCGTCAGCGCGAGGACGGAAGCGGCGAGGCGGAGGATCCTCATGGGCGAGCCCTTTCCGATCGGCCCAGCCAGGAGGAGACGCGGCGCTCGCGCCGGACCTCCAGGCTGCTCCGCGGGCGCGATCGCGCGGGCGGATGGCGAGGCACGCTAGCGCTCCGGCGCTCGACCGGCCTCATCACCGTTGGGTGAAACCCGCTCAGTCGGCCCCGCGGAGGACGCGCGCGCCGCCGGACTACGCGGGGCCGGACCCCTCCGGTCCGCTCCCCCCCTGCTCCGCCGTCTCCTCCGCCAGCGCGGCGTCGATCTCCTCCTCCGAGGTGTCGGAGGTCGCGGCGCCGGCGGCCGGCGCCCCAGCCGCGTCCTCCTCCGCCGCCGCACCGGCCGCGCTCCCCTCGGCGTGGAAGAACTCCCAGACCGCCCGCGCCGCCTTGAGGCCGAACCCCTCGACGCGCGCCAGCTCCTCTTCCCGGGCCTCCTTCACCCTCTTCAGGGATCCGAAGTGGCGCAGCAGCGCCTTCTTGCGCCCGCCCCCCACGCCCGGGATCTCCTCGAGCACGCTCTGGAAGTTGCGCGAGCGGCGCAGGTTGCGGTGGAAGGTGACGGCGAAGCGGTGGGCCTCGTCCCGCAGGCGCGCGAGCAGGAACAGCTCGGCCGAGTTCTGGCGCAGGACGACGGGGTCCTTGCGCCCCGGCAGGAACACGCGCTCGGGGCTGCGGGCCACCTCCGGCACGAACCCCCTCTCCGCCGCCTCCGCCGCGTCGGCGAGAGCGACCGCGCCGGCGCGGCGGCGGCCGATGACGCGGCGCGTGCCCAGCGCGGGCTCCTCCACCAGGCGGCTCTTGGCGAGCCCGACCATCTCCACGAACGGCGCACCCGGGACGCCCGCCGGCTTCACCGGCACCCCCAGGTCGCGGGCGGCCGCGAGCGCGGCGTTGAGCTGGCCCTTCCCTCCGTCGATCACGATCAGGTCCGGGAAGGCGCCCTCCGCCAGGCAGCGCCGAAGCCGGCGGGTGATGACCTCGTGCAGCATGGCGAAGTCGTCCTGGCCGGCCACCCCCTTCACCTTGTAGCGGCGGTAGTTGGCCTTGTCGGGCTCGCCGTCCTTCATGGAGACCCCGGAGCCGACCGCCAGCGCGCCCTGGAAGGTCGAGATGTCGTAGCACTCCATCCAGCGCGGGGGCTTCACGAGGTGGAGGTGGCGCGTGAGCGCCTCGAGCGCCTGCTCCCGCCGCTCGTCCTTCTCGTGCCAGCTGCGGAAGCCCTGCGCGGCGTTGCGGGCCGCCACCTCGAGCAGGTCGGCCTTGGCGCCGCGCCGCGGCGAGAGCACCCGCACGCGGCGGCCGCGCCGCTCCGTGAGCACCTCGTCGAGCGCCGCCACGTCCTCGATCTCGAGCGGGAGCAGCACCTCCTCGGGCGGCGGGTTCTGGTCGTAGTAGAGCGACACGAACGAAGACAGCAGCTCGGGGCCGGGGAACTCCTGGTTCTGGAACGGGTAGGCCCGGCTGTCCTGCAGCTTGCCCTGGCGCATGGAGAGGACCTGGATCACCAGGTCCGGCCCCTCGCGGTAGAGCCCGAAGGCGTCGCGATCGGCCTGGTCGCTCATCAGCACCCGCTGCTTCTCCAGGCTCCGCTCCACCGCCTGGAGCTGGTCGCGCATCCGGGCGGCGTCCTCGAAGCGCAGCTCGCGCGCGAGCTCGGCCATGCGCGCGCGCAATCTCGGGACCAGCTCCGACTCGCGCCCCTCGAGGAGCTCGACCGCGTCCTCGACCGACTGCCGGTACTCCTCCGCCGGCAGCTCGTAGACGCAGGGCGCGGGGCAGCGGTGGATCTGGAACAGGATGCAAGGCCGCTTGCGGTGATCGAACACGTGGTCGGAGCAGGTGCGCAGCTGGAAGTGCCGGTTCACCACCCGCAGGGTCTCGCGGATCGAGCTCGCGCTCGAGTACGGGCCGAAGTAGCGCGACCCCTCCTCCCGCTTCTCCCGCGCGCGCCGCACCTCGAGCCGCGGATAGGGGTGCCGCTGGTCGAGCCGGAGGACGATGAAGTCCTTGTCGTCGCGCAGCCGGACGTTGAAGCGCGGCTGGTGCTTCTTGATGAGCTGGTTCTCGAGGAGCACCGCCTCCTTCTCGGAGCGGGTGACGATCACCTCGAGGTCGCCCAGCAGGTCGTCGAGCAGGGAGACGAACGCCCGCTCGTCCCCCCGGCCCTGGTCGAAGTACGAGCGGACGCGCGAGCGGAGGCTCGAGGCCTTCCCCACGTAGACCACCTCGCCCCGCCGGTCCTTCATGAGGTAGCAGCCCGGCAGCGGCGGCAGCTCGTCCAGCTTCTTTCGGAGGGCGGGCTCCATCGCGGCGTAGTGTAAACGCCCTCTCCCCCGAAAGCCCTTCCGGCGCACAGGTCGGACGGTTCTCCACCCCGGCGTCTGGACTCGCACCCGCATGGGTGCGTTATGCCTCGGCCGTCCGCCGCCTCCGGGCGCGGTCGCTCGCATGCGTCGCACGCCGCTCGCCCTCGCGCTCCCCCTGCTCGTTCTTGGACTGGCCGCCTGCGGGCGTGAGCCCGGCGGGAGCACCGCGGGAGAGAGCGCCACCCGGCTGCCGCTGGGCGGCGCGCGCGGCTACCTGCGCGCGGCCCGGCCGGTGGCCGGCCAGTACCTCGTCACCTTGCGCGACCCGGCCGGCCTGGACCTCGCCGCCCCGCGGCTCGCCGCCGCGCACGGCGGGAGCGTGCTGCGGCTCTTCCCCACCCTCCCCGGCTTCGCGGCCCGCCTGCCGGAGCCCGGCGCCGCGGCCCTGGCGAGCGCGCCGGAGGTCTCGTACGTGGAGGAGGACGGGTCGCTCGGCGCGCACGACCTGGGCTCGACCGCCGGCACGGCGGCCGACTGGGGGCTCGACCGGCTCGACCAGCGCGCGCTCCCGCTCGACGGGCGCTACGTCCCCGGCGCGACCGGGGCCGGCGTCCACGTCTACGTGGTGGACGGCGGCGTGGACGTCTCCCACCCGGACCTCGCCGGCCGCGCCAGCGCCGACTTCACCGCGGTGGACGACGGGTACGGCGCCCTCGACTGCGGCGGCCACGGCACGCACGTGGCCGGGATCGCCGCCGGGACGACCTACGGCGTGGCCCCGCAGGCGATGGTCCACTCGGTCCGGGTGCTCGACTGCGCCGGCGACGGCACCATCTCCGGCGCCATCGCCGGCCTCGACTACGTGACCCAGCACCACCTGAGCCCGGCGGTGGCCAACCTCTCGCTCGGCGGCGATCCCTCGACCGCGCTCGACGACGCGGTCCGAGCCGCGGTGGCGAGCGGGGTGACCGTGGTGGTCTCGGCCGGCAACGACGCCGTCGACGCCTGCCAGCAGTCGCCCTCCCGGGTCCCGGAGGCGATCGCGGTCGGGGCCAGCGACTCGACCGACGAGGTGACGAGCTGGTCGGGCCGGGGGCCCTGCGTGCGCCTCTTCGCCCCCGGCGCCGGCATCACCTCCGACTGGATCGGCGGCGGGACGGCGGTCCTCTCCGGCACCTCGATGGCCGCCCCGCACGCCGCGGGGGTGGCGGCGCTCTACCTCCAGGGCAGCTCCGGCGCGAGCCCCGCGGCGGTGGCCCAGGCCCTGACGGCCAACGCGACCACCGGCGCCCTGCGGGATCTGCCGGCCGACTCTCCGGACCGGCTGCTCTACGCCGGGTTCGCCTCCACCGCCGGAGCCCTCACCGCCTGCGCCGGAGCCTCGGAGCTGCTGGCGGACGGCGGCTTCGAGGACGGCACCGGCTGGGCGGCGACCCCAGGCGTGCTCGACCGCAGCCCGGGCACGCCGGCGCGCAACGGCGTCGGGAAGGCCTGGCTGGACGGCTACGGCCGCGCCCACCACGACCAGCTCTCCCAGCAGGTCTCGATCCCGGCCGGCGCCTGCGCGGCGACGCTGCGCTTCTGGCTGCGCGTCGAGTCGGAGGAGACGAGCGGCTCGACCGCCTACGACCGGCTGACGCTCACCGCCGTCGGGGAGAGCGGCGCCCCCGCCTCGCTCGGCATCTGGTCCAACCTCGACCGGGGCCAGGGCTGGGTGGAGCAGGTGGTGGACCTGTCGCGATTCCGCGGCCAGACCGTGACCCTGCGCTTCGACGGGGTGGAGGACCAGAGCCGCCGGACCAGCTTCGTCATCGACGACGCCTCGCTCACGGCCCTGGAGTAGAACCCTAGCGCCGCCGCCGGCGCGGCTGGGCCCGCCGCCCGCCCACGCGCGCGGCCGCCCCCGCCATGGCGCCGCTCCCGAGGAGCCCCTTCGCGCCCGCGCCGGCGCCGGCGCGCTTCACCCCCAGCTGAAGATCCTTGAGCGCCAGGATGCGGTCCCGGAGGGCGGCCGCCTTCTCGAACTCCAGCTCCTCGGACGCCCGCCGCATCTCCTTCTCCAACTCGCCCACGATGGCCGGGATCTGCTCCGGCTGGTACTCCGCGCCGTCGGCGGCCACCGGCACGGTGAGGTAGTCGGCCTCGTGGACCGCCATGCCGAGGTCGCTGATGTTGCGCTTCACGCTCTGCGGCGTGACGCCGTGCTCACGGTTGTAGGCGCGCTGCAGCTCCCGCCGCCGGTCGGTCTCGCCCATGGCGCGCTTCATCGACTCGGTGACGTGGTCGGCGTAGAGCAGCACCCTCCCGTTCACGTTGCGCGCGGCGCGGCCGATGGTCTGGATGAGCGACACCTCCGAACGCAGGAACCCCTCCTTGTCGGCGTCGAGCACCGCCACCAGGGACACCTCCGGGATGTCGAGCCCCTCGCGCAGCAGGTTGATGCCGATGAGCACGTCGAACTCGCCGCGGCGCAGGTCGCGGATGAGCGCGCTCCGCTCCAGGGTGTCGATGTCCGCGTGCAGGTAACGGCAGCGCACCCCCACGTCGGTGTAGTACTCGGTGAGATCCTCGGCCATGCGCTTGGTGAGGGTGGTGACGAGCACCCGCTCGCCCGCCGCGGCGCGCGTCCGCACCTCGCCGAGCAGGTCATCCACCTGCGAGCCGACCGGGCGCACCTCCACCTCGGGATCGAGGAGGCCGGTGGGGCGGATGATCTGCTCGACCACCACCCCGCCCGCCTTCTCGAGCTCGTACCGCGCCGGGGTGGCCGAGACGTAGATCCCCTGCTTCACCATCCCCTCGAACTCCTCGAACTTGAGGGGCCGGTTGTCGAGGGCCGACGGGAGGCGGAAGCCGTACTCGACCAGCGTCTCCTTGCGGGAGCGGTCGCCCCGGTACATGGCGCCGATCTGCGAGACGGTCTGGTGCGACTCGTCGATGACGAGCAGGAAGTCCTTCGGGAAGTAGTCGAGGAGGCAGGGCGGCGGGTCGCCCGCCTTGCGGCCCGAGAGCCAGCGCGAGTAGTTCTCGATGCCGTTGCAGAAGCCCATCTGCTCCAGCATCTCGAGGTCGAACATCGTCCGCTGCTCGAGCCGCTGCGCCTCCACCAGCCGCTCCCGCGCGCGCAGCTCCTGCAGCCGCTCCAGCAGCTCGCCGCGGATGCCCGAGATGGCGCGGGCCCGGGTCTCCGGCGCGGAGACGTAGTGGCTGTTCGGAAAGATGGCCGCCTTGTCGAGCTCGGCCAGCGCCACCCCGCGCAGGGGGTCGAACTCCTGGATGCGCTCCACCACGTCCCCGAAGAACTCGATCCGGATCGCCCGCTCCTCCTCGTAGGGCGGGAAGATCTCGAGGGTGTCGCCGCGGACGCGGAAGGTGCCGCGGTGGAAGTCGGCGTCGTTGCGCTGGTACTGGATGTCGATGAGCGAGCGGATGAAGCGGTCGCGCAGGAACTCCTGCCCGCGCTCCACGTGCTGCAGGAGGCCGTAGTAGGCCTCGGCGGTGCCGAGGCCGTAGATGCAGGAGACCGAGGCCACGATGAGCACGTCGTTGCGGGTCAGCAGCGCGTGGGTCGCCGCGTGCCGCATCCGATCGATCTCGTCGTTGATGGACGAGTCCTTCTCGATGTACGTGTCGCTCGAGGGGACGTAGGCCTCGGGCTGGTAGTAGTCGTAGTAGCTGACGAAGTAGTGGACCGCCGCGTCGGGGAAGAGCTCCTTGAACTCGGCGTAGAGCTGGGCCGCGAGCGTCTTGTTGTGCGCCATCACCAGCGTGGGGCGCTCGACCTGCGAGACCACGTTGGCCACGGTGAAGGTCTTGCCGGAGCCGGTGACCCCGAGCAGCACCTGGTGCCGGTCGCCGCGCCGCAGCCCCTCCACCAGCTCGCGGATGGCGCGCGGCTGGTCGCCGGTGGGGGCGTGCGGGCTCTCGATGCGGAAGGACACGGCTCCGGGTTCTAACGCCCCGTCACTCCACCTTCCACGTGGTCCCGGCCGGCCCGTCCATGATGGCCACGCCCATGGCGGCGAGCTCGTCGCGCAGGGCGTCGGAGCGGGCGAAGTCCTTCGCCTTGCGCGCCTCGGCGCGGGCGGCGAGGCGGGCCTCCACCGCCGCCGGGTCGATGCCCCGGCGCCCGGCGGCGCGATCCCGGATCGAGGGCAGCGCCTCGCCGGCCGGACGCTGCAGGATGCCCAGGGCCGCCCCGACCTCCCGGGCCTCCGCGGCGAAGCGGGCCAGCTTGCCCTTCTCCTCCGGCGACCTCTTCCCCTTGCGGTCGGCGAGGGCGTTGGCGGCGGTGAAGGCCTCGGAGACGATGCCGAGCACCGCGGCGGTGTTGAAGTCGTCGTCGAGCGCCGCCCGCACCTGCTCGACCAGCCCGGTGGCGGGCCCGAGCGCCGCCCCGGCCCCGACCCGGTCCGCCTTCTCCAGGGTCTCGTAGAGGTAGACCAGCCGCTTCTCGGCCTCGCCGAGCACGGTGTCGGAGAAGTTGAAGTCGTTGCGGTAGTGGGTGCCGAGCAGGAAGAAGCGCAGCGCCTCCCCGTCCGCCTTCTTCAGCACCTCGCGGACGGTGAAGAAGTTGCCGAGCGACTTCGACATCTTCTGGTCGTCGATCTGCACGAACCCGTTGTGCATCCAGTGGCGCGCGTACCGCTCCGCCTCGAGCCCGCCGCCCTGGGCCGCCACCGACTGCGCGATCTCGTTGGTGTGGTGCGGGAAGACGAGGTCCTTCCCGCCGGCGTGGATGTCGATGGGCGCCCCGAGGTGGGCCAGCGTCATGGCGGAGCACTCGATGTGCCAGCCCGGGCGCCCCTCGCCCCACGGCGAAGGCCAGCGCGGCTCGCCCGCCTTGGCCGCCTTCCAGAGGGCGAAGTCGAGCGGGTCATGCTTCGCCTCGCCCGGCTCGACGCGCGCGCCGGCCACCAGGTCGTCGAGGTTCCGCTTGGAGAGCCGGGTGTACTCGGGGAACTTGCGCACCGCGAAGTAGACGTCGCCGTTGCCGGGCGCGTAGGCGAACCCGTTCGCCACCAGCCGCTCGATGAGCGCGACGATCTCCGGGAGGTGCCCCGTGACCCGCGGCGCCACGTCCGGCCGCAGGCAGCGGAGCGCGTCCATGTCCTCGTCGAAGGCGTCGGCGAAGCGAGCGGCGAGCGCGGCCGGGTCCTCTCCCCGCTCGTTGGCGCGGCGGATGATCTTGTCGTCCACGTCGGTGAAGTTGCGGACGTACTTCACCTCGTAGCCGCGGGCGCGCAGGTGGCGCAGCACCACGTCCCAGACCACGTAGCAGCGGGCGTGGCCCAGGTGGGCGTAGTCGTAGACGGTGGGGCCGCAGACGTAGAGCCGCACCTTCCCCGCCTCGAGGGGCTCGAAGGTGCGCTTGCGTCCGGCGAGGGTGTCGTAGAGCTGGATGGCCATCTTGCTCCCGGAGTCTAGCCGACGAGCGGCGGGGCGGAGCTCAAACCGCGCGCACCAGCAGCGCGACCGCGTGGGCGGCGATCCCCTCGGCGCGCCCCACGAACCCGAGCTTCTCGCCGGTGGTGGCCTTCACGTTCACCTGCGCCGGGGCGACGCCGAGGGCCTCGGCCAGCCGGGCGCGCATCTCCTCCGCCCGCGGCGCGACCTTGGGACGCCGCGCCGCCAGGGTGACGTCGCAGTTGCCCACCCGCCAGCCCCGCTCGGCCGCCAGCCCGGCGATGTGCCGGAGCAGCAGCAGGGAGGAGACCCCCTTCCAGCGCGGGTCGGTGTCGGGGAAGTGGCGGCCGAGGTCGCCCAGCCCCGCGGCGCCGAGGATGGCGTCGCCGATGGCGTGGGCGCAGATGTCGGCGTCGGAGTGGCCCAGCAGGCCGTCGCCCTCCCCCTGGAACTCGACCCCGCCGAGGATGAGCTTGCGGCCGGGGGCGAAGGGGTGGACGTCGTAGCCGATCCCCATCGCCACCGGCGACTCGAGCCGGGCGCGGGCCCGGTCCACGTCGCCCGCGCTGGTGATCTTGGCGTTGCCCGCCTCGCCCGGGACGAGCCGCACCTCGCCGCCCGCGCGCTCCACCAGCGCGCACTCGTCGGTGGCGTCGGCCGCGGCGGCGCCCGCGGCCTCGAAGGCCCGGCGCAGCACGCGGGTGCGGAAGCCCTGGGGCGTCTGCGCCAGCCAGACCGAGCGGCGGTCGATGGTCTCGGCGACGCTTCGGCCGTCCGCCCCGGCGCGCTTCACCGTGATCCAGACCATAGGGATGGGGTCCTCTCCTACTTTGCCCGACTCATGGCCGTCGGCGAGCGCAATGTGCGTCAGCCAATCG
>JAJXVM010000099.1 GCA_021782135.1 Myxococcales bacterium
TGGCGGGGAGCCGCACGCCGCGCGCGCAGGCCACCGCGCCGTAGACCGCCGCCGCGGCGGTGGTGACCACCGCGGTCGAGGCGGCGGCGCCGGTCCGCCGCGGCAGCCGGCTGCCGGCGAGGATGTAGCCGGCGTAGATGAACGCCGCGAGCAGGCCGAAGCCGACCGCCACGGGCGTGCCCTCGCCGGCCCTGCCGATGGTCAGCAGGCTGCCGGCGAGCGCGGCCGCGAGCGCGACCAGCTGCAGCCGCGAGAGCGGGTGGCGCAGCACCACCCGCGCCAAAAGCGCCACCAGCGCCGGGTAGAGGTAGAGCAGCAGCGCCGCCAGCCCGGCCGACCCGAGCCGCACCGCGGTGAAGTAGGAGAAGGCCTGGCCGGCGTAGCCGACCCCGCCCATGGCGGCCAGCACGAGCAGCGTCCGGCCCCGGGGCACCGGCTGCCGCCGCGCCGCCACCACCGCCCACAGGAAGGCCGCCGCGGCCGAGAAGCGGAGCAGGAGCAGGGTCGCGGTGTCGGTCCCGGCGGCGTAGGCGGCGCGGGCGAAGACGGGCATGGCGCCGAAGCACAGCCCGGAGGCGAGCGCGCAGAGGGCCCCCGCGAGCAGGCGCGACCGGGCCGGAGCGGCTCCGGCGGGGCCGGCGCCGGGCGGGGTGGGCCGGGGCGGGTGCGGCTCTCGGGCCAGCGCGCGGTCGGTCATCGGCGGCCGAGCATAGCAGCCGGCGCGGCCTCCCCGGCGTTCCGCCCGGGGTCGCGCCGTGCGATGCTGCCGCGGTGCAGCCCGTCCGCAAGGCCCGCCTGGAGATCGTCCTCGCCGCCGTCCTCTTCTCGACCGGCGGCGCGGCCATCAAGGCCACCAGCCTGGGCGCGTGGCAGGTGGCGAGCCTGCGCTCCGGCGTGGCCGCCGCCTCGCTCCTGCTCCTCATCCCCGCCGCCCGGCGCGGCTTCGGCTGGCGCAGCGCCCTGGTGGCCGTGGCCTACGCCGCCACGCTCACGCTCTTCGTCACCGCCAACAAGCTCACCACCTCGGCGAGCGCCATCTTCCTGCAGGACACGGCGCCGCTCTACGTGCTGCTGCTCGGGCCGCTGCTGCTGCGGGAGCGGGTGTCGCGCACCGACCTGGGCTTCATGGTGCTGGTGGCGGCCGGGATGGCGCTCTTCTTCGTCGGCGCCGACGCGCCGCTGCGCACCGCGCCCGACCCGGTGCGCGGCAACTTCCTCGCCGCCTGCGCCGGCGTCACCTGGGCGCTCACCATCCTCGGGCTGCGCTGGGCCGCCAGCGATCCGCGCGGGGGCGGGCCGCTCGCGGCGGTGGTGCTCGGCAACGTCCTCGCCTTCCTGGCCTGCCTGCCGGCGGCGCTGCCGCTCGGCCGGGTCGGGCCGCGCGACCTCGGGGCGATCCTGTTCCTGGGCGCGGTCCAGATCGGCCTCGCCTACCTGCTCGTCACCCGGGGCGTGGCCCGGGTGCGGGCGCTGGAGGCCTCGCTGCTCCTGCTGGTCGAGCCGGCCCTCAACCCCATCTGGTCCTGGGCGGTGCACGGCGAGCGGCCCGGGCTCCCCACCCTGGCCGGCGGGGCGCTGGTGATCGGCGCCACCGCGGCCCGCTCGGTGTGGGAGGCGCGCGCCCGGCCCGCCCCCGCGCCGGGGGCCGGCGCCGCCGCCGGGAGCGGTTAGGAAGGGGAGACCGCATGGCGCCCATCCGGAACCTGCGCGAGCTGGTGGAGCGGGCCACGGCGCTCGGCCCCTGCCGCGTGGTGGTCCCGGGCGCCGACTCGCGGACCGCGCTCGGCGCGGCGCTGGAGGGCGAGGCGCGGGGGCTGGTCGAGCCGGTGCTCATCGGGGATCGCCGCGCCATCCTGGCCGAGCTCGAGGCCCTGGGCGCGGACCCGGTCCGGTACGCGGTGGTGGACGAGCCCGACCTCGGCCGCGCCGCCCGGCGCGCGGTGGCGCTGGTGCGCGGCGAGGGGGCGGACCTGATCCTCAAGGGGAAGCTCTCCACCGCCCAGCTCCTCCAGGCGGTGCTCGACCGCGAGCAGGGGCTGCGCGGGCCGGGGCTGCTCTCGGACGTGCTCGTCACCGAGGCGCCCGGCGGCGAGGCGCGGCTGCTGGGCGTGACCGACGGCGGGCTGAACGTCGCCCCCTCGCTCGAGGAGAAGCGGCGCATCCTCGAGAACGGGGTGCGGGTCTTCCACCGGCTCGGCGTGGAGCGGCCGCGGGTGGCGCTCCTCTGCGCGCTCGAGACGCCCACCCCGGCCATGCCGCACACGCTCGAGGCGGCGGCGCTGGTCGAGGCGGCCGCGCGCGGCGAGCTGCCGGGGTGCGAGCTCTTCGGCCCGGTGGCGCTCGACGGCGCGCTCTCGGTCGGCGCCGCGCGCGCCAAGGGGATCGCCCACCCGGCCGCCGGCCGGGCCGACCTGCTGGTGGTGCCGGACATCGAGACCGGGAACGCGCTCGGCAAGGCCTTCACCTGGCTCGCCGAGAAGCGGGTGGCGCACGTGGTCGAGGGGGCCCGCGCCCCGGTGCTCATCCCGTCGCGGGCGGAGGGGAGCATGGACAAGCTCTGCTCGCTGGCGCTGGGGGTGCTGGTGGCCCGAGGTGGCGCGTGAGCGCGCTCGTCCTGGCGATCAACCCCGGGGCGGGCTCGACCAAGCTCGCCCTCTACCGCGCCGAGGCGGTGGTCGCGCGGGAGGTGGTGCGGCACGACGAGCGGGAGCTGGCGGGCTTCGCGCGGGTCGCCGATCAGCTCCCGCTGCGCGCGGCCGCGGTCCGCGCCTTCCTCTCCCGGGCCGGGGTGGAGCGGGGCGGGCTCGCCGCGGCGGTCGGGCGCGGCGGCCTCTTCCGGCCCGTGGAGAGCGGCGCCTACCTGGTGGACGAGGCGATGCTCCGGGACGCCCGCGCCGGCGCGCGCGGCGACCACGCCGCCAACCTGGGCGCGCTCCTCGCCGCCGAGGCGGCGGCCGAGCACGGCTGCCCGGCGCTGGTGGTGGACGCGGTGTCGCTCGACGAGCTCGAGCCGGTGGCGCGCCTGTCCGGGCTCGCCGGGGTGGAGCGGACCAGCCTCTGCCACGCCCTCAACCTGCGCGCGGTGGCGCGCCTCCACGCCCGCGCCGTGGGCCGGCCCCTCCCGGAGCTGCGGCTGGTGCTGGCGCACCTCGGGACCGGCGCCTCGCTGGCCGCCCTGCGCGAGGGCCGGCTGGTGGACGTGGTCAACCCGCAGGACGAGGGGCCCTTCTCGGGCGACCGCTGCGGCGGCGTGCCGGCGACGGCGCTCATCGAGCTCTGCTTCGCGCCCGGCGCCGACCGGGGGGCGCTCCGCCGCAGGCTCTTCGGCGACGGCGGGCTCCACTCCTACCTCGGCACCCGCGACGTGCGCGAGGCGGCGCGGCGGGCGCGGGAGGGCGACGCGCGGGCCGCGCTGGTCCTCGACGCCATGGGCTACCAGCTCGCCAAGGCGGCGGGCGAGATGGCGGCGGCGCTGGAGGGGCGGGTGGACGCGGTGCTCCTCACCGGCGGCGCCGTGCACGAGCCGGCGCTGGTGGCCGCCATCCGGCCGCGCGTGGAGTGGATCGCGCCGATCGCGATCTACGCCGGCGAGGACGAGCTCTCGGCGCTGGCCGACGGCGCCCGCCGCGTGCTCGCGGGGGAGGAGCGGGCGAAGCGGTACGGGGAGGCGCCCCCGCCCTGACCCTCCCCCGCCGCGCGGGAGGGAGGAGCGCGCGGCCAAAAAAAAGCGGCCGCCCGGTAGGGGGCGGCCGCCTCGAAGCGCGGGCCTTCGGGAGCTGGCCCGCCGCGAACTACATGTCGAAGTACAGGGCGAACTCGAGCGGCGTCGGGCGCGCGCGGACCGGCGTCACTTCCTTGTCGTACTTGTACTGGATCCAGGTCTCGATCACGTCCTCGGTGAAGACGTCGCCCTTGAGCAGGAACTTGTGGTCCTTGCGGAGCGCCTCGAGGGCCTCGTCGAGCGAGCCCGGCATCTTCGGGATCTCGCGCAGCTCCTCCGGCGAGAGGCCGTAGATGTCCTTGTCGAGCGGCTGGCCGGGGTTGATCTTGTTCTCGATGCCGTCGAGGCCGGCCATGAGCTGCGCGGCGAAGGCGATGTAGCCGTTGCAGCTCGGGTCGGGGGTGCGGAACTCGATGCGCTTCGCCTTCGGGGAGGGCGAGTACATCGGGATGCGGATCGACGCGGAGCGGTTGCGGGCCGAGTAGGCGAGGTTGATCGGCGCCTCGAAGCCCGGGACGAGCCGCTTGTAGCTGTTCGTCGACGGGTTGCAGAGCGCGGCGAGGGCCGGGCCGTGCTTGAGGACGCCGCCGATGTAGTACATCGCCAGCTCGGAGAGGCCGGCGTAGCTCTCACCGGCGAAGAGCGGCTTGCCGCCCTTCCAGATCGACTGGTGGGTGTGCATGCCCGAGCCGTTGTCGCCGTAGAGCGGCTTCGGCATGAAGGTCACGGTCTTGCCGTGGCGGCGGGCGACGTTCTTGATGATGTACTTGAACCACTGGAGGTTGTCGGCGCACTTCACCAGCGAGTCGAAGCGGATGTCGATCTCGGCCTGGCCGGCGGTGGCGACCTCGTGGTGCTGGCGCTCCACCTTGATGCCCACCTGCTCCATGAGGAGGCACATCTCGGAGCGGATGTCCTGCTGGCTGTCGGTGGGGGCGACCGGGAAGTAGCCCTCCTTGTAGCGGGGCTTGTAGCCGAGGTTGCCGCCGGCCTCCTCGCGGCCGGTGTTCCACTGACCCTCGACCGAGTCGACCTTGTAGAACGACCCGTTCACCGAGTTGTCGTAGCGGACCTCGTCGAAGATGAAGAACTCGGGCTCCGGGCCGAAGAAGGCGGTGTCGCCGACGCCGGTGGACTTCAGGTACTTCTCGGCCTTGATGGCGATGTTGCGCGGGTCGCGCGAGTACGGCTCCTTCGTGATCGGGTCGACGACGTTGCAGATGAGCGACAGCGTCACGTCCGACATGAAGGGGTCGATGGTGGCGGTGCTGGCGTCCGGCATCACCAGCATGTCGGAGGCGTGGATCGCCTGCCAGCCGCGGATCGACGAGCCGTCGAACCCGAGCCCCTCCTCGAAGATGTCCTCGGAGAGCTCGCCGATGGGGATCGTGAAGTGCTGCCAGAGGCCGATGAAGTCCATGAACTTCAGGTCGACCATCACGGCCTTCTTCTCGGCCGCGAACGCGAGGACCTGCTTGGGAGTGAAGTTCGCCATCTCTGTGCTGTCTCCTGGGTCAGAGGGGTTGCGTGGCCGGATCGTCTAGCACGCCATGTGCCACGGGGGAATGCCCACGATCCCCGTGGGCGGGGGGGCTGCGGCCGAGGCGGTGCCTGTTTGCCGGGCAGCCGTCTGCACAAAAATCGAGCAGGCGGAGGGCGCCGTTGGCCGTGAGAACAGGCCGTTAGCGAGGCTTCATCCCGAGCGCCCGCATCCGCTCGCGGAGGGTGTTGCGGTTCATTCCGAGGAGCTCGGCGGCCCGCAGCTGGTTGCCGTGCGTGCGCGCCAGGGCGGCGCTGATGAGCGGCGCCTCGATGGCCGCGAGCGCGGCGTTGTGGCGCCCGCCCTCGGGCGCGGGGCCGTCGAGGAGCGCCTCGACGAGCCCGGTGAGCCCCCGGTCCGAGGAGCCGGCCGCCGGCAGGAAGCCGACGAGGTCGCGCGCCGAGAGCCGGTGGCCGGAGAGCTTGAGCAGCGCCCGCTGGATGACGTTCTGCAGCTCGCGCACGTTGCCCGGCCAGGAGTGGGCGAGCAGCGGCCCCTCGGCGTCGCGGGCCAGCGTCACCGGGCGCCCGCGCAGCTGCTCGCCGTACTTGGCGACGAAGTTGCGCGCCAGCAGGATGACGTCGCCCTCCCGCTCGCGCAGCGGCGGCAGCCGGATGGGCACCACCGCGAGCCGGTAGTAGAGGTCGCGGCGGAAGCGCCCCTCCTCCACCGAGCGGGCCAGGTCGGCGTTGGTGGCGGCGACGATCCGCACGTCCACCGGCAGCGGCCGGTTCCCGCCGACGCGGTCCACCTCGCGCTCCTGCAGCACCCGCAGCAGCTTCGCCTGCAGCTCCACCGGCATCTCGCCGATCTCGTCGAGGAAGAGCGTGCCCCCGGTGGCGAGCTCGAACTTCCCGGGGCGGCGGTCCACCGCGCCGGTGAAGGAGCCCTTCTCGTGGCCGTACAGCTCGCTCTCCATGAGGTCGCGGGGGATGGCGGCCATGTTCACGGTGATGAACGGGCCGCGGGCGCGCGCCGAGTTGGCGTGGATGGCGCGGGCCACCAGCTCCTTGCCGGTGCCGCTCTCGCCCATGAGCAGGACCGTCATCTCGGTGCGGGCGACGCGGCCGATCTCCTTGTAGACCTCGACCATGGCCGGCGAGCGGCCGATGAGCGTGTCGGGCAGGGCGATCTCGCGGTAGTGGCGCGCCTCCGGCTGCGGCTCGAGCGGCGCCAGGCCGGCCTCGGCGAGCCCGTCGTGGTGCTCGTCCTCCCGCGCCGGCTCCTCGGGGCCGATGGCGAGGTCGCGGACGATCTTCTCCACGCGCGCGAGGTCGAAGGGCTTGCCGAGGTAGTCGGCGGCGCCGCGCTTCATCGCCTCCACCGCCGAGCGCATGGTGTCCTCGGCGGTCATCACCACCACGAACGGCGCGTCGGGCCGGGCGGAGAGCTCGCCCAGGAGCTTGAGCCCGTCGTCGCCCGGGAGCCGCACGTCGAGCAGCACCAGCCCCACGCCGTCCGGGCGGCGGGTCCCCGCCGCTCCCAGCCGATCGCGCGCTTCCTCGGCGCTGCCTGCCTCGAGAAAGGGCACTCCGGCCCGCTCGCAGGTGCGCGCGAGCACGAAGCGGACACTCGGCTCGTCGTCGACGATGAGAACCTTGCGCATCACGTCCTCTCCGGACTTCGCCGGCGCGAGGGCAGCCCCGGCGTGGTGATTAAGAAAGGGCGTTGCAACTCGCCCAGGTTCCTGCGGAAAAGCGCCGTGCGCCGCAGCCGGGCCGGCTCGACCGCTGGAGCTCCCGCTCCGAGGCGGGCGACGCGCGGCGCGTGTCGGTGGCGACCGGGCTCTCCCATTCGGAGCCGAACCCTAGCAAGACCGAGGCCAGTCGCTCGCCCCGGATCCGGGTCCGCCCGACACCCCCCGGCTCGGGCCCGGTCGCGCCCGCTACACGTCGAGGGGCAGGTAGACGCTCGCCTCGGCCCCGCCGCCGTGGCGGTTCTTCACGTCGATGCGGCCGCCGTGCGCCTCCACGATCCGGCGCGAGATGGCCAGCCCGAGCCCGGTGCCGTGGGCCTTGCTGGTCGCGAAGGGCGTGAAGAGGCGCGTCAGCATCGGCTCGGCGATGCCCGGCCCGTTGTCGAGCACCGAGAGGCGCAGCAGCGGCCGGGTCCGGCCGCCGGCGCCGCGCACGCGCAGCGAGGAGACGGTGGTCTCGAGCACCACCTCGGGCGAGGGCTTCCCCGACACCGACTCGACCGCGTTCCGCACCAGGTTGAGCACCACCTGGGTGAGCTTCTCCCGGTCGGCCTGCACGGGCGGCAAGGACGGATCGAACCGCTGGACGAACCGGACCGGGTCCGCCCCCGGCATGCCGCGCGCCAGCAGGACGACGTCGTCGAGCACCGTGTGGACGTTCACCGGGGCGGTGGCCAGCGCCGCCGGACGGGCCAGGTCGAGCAGCTCCCGGACCAGGCCGTCCACCCGCTTCGCCTCGCGGGCGATCACCAGCGCGTACTGGCGCGCCGGCCCATCGGCCTCGCGGGCCAGCAGCTCCGCCGAGCCCTGCAGGCCGGCGAGCGGGTTCTTGATCTCGTGGGCCAGGCCGGCGGCGAGCGCCTCGAAGTCGAGGGCCCGCTCGCCCTGCTTGGGGACGCGCAGCGCGATCACGGCGCCGGCGCAGGTGGGCCCGTCGAAGAGCGGGCTCGCCTCGGCGCCGATGGAGATGCCGCTGTCGTGGGGGGCCGGGAAGTCGAGGCGGGAGCTCTCCTGCGAGACCCGCACCCGCTCCGCCAGCATCGCCAGCTGGGGGCCGCCGGGGAGGGCGCGAGCCGGCAGGCCGACCGCCCGCTCGCGGCTCCGCCCGAAGAGCTCCTCCGCCGCGGGGTTGAGGTGGAGGACGCCTCCGTCGGCGCCCACCACCACCACCGCGTCGCCGAGCGAGTCGAGGGCCGCCCGGGCGAGGGCCGCCGGCAGCGCGGGGAGCTTGGGAGAACGCGCCAGGACTACAGGGCCTCTTCGCCCCGCTCGCCGGTGCGGATCCGGATGACCTCCTCGACCGGCACGACGAAGATCTTGCCGTCGCCGATGCGGCCGGTCTTGGCGGCGCGCTCGATCACCTCGACCACGCGGCCGACCAGCTGGTCGGAGACCACCACCTCCACCTTGACCTTGGGGAGGAAGTCCACCACGTACTCGGCGCCCCGGTAGAGCTCGGTGTGACCCTTCTGCCGGCCGAAGCCCTTCACCTCGGTGGCGGTCAGGCCGGCCACCCCGACCTCGGAGAGCGCCTGCTTCACCTCGTCCAGCTTGAACGGCTTGATGATGGCTTCGACCTTCTTCACGGCTCACCTCGACGGAAAGTTTACGGTGCGGATCCGGACGCTACGCTGGCATGGAGGATGGGGTCAAGGTTCTCTGCCCGTCCCGCGCGCACGCGGTGACCGATCTCGTCCCATCCGCGGCACCCTCCCCGCGACCGCGCGGGAACGGCGCCTGGCGCCGAGAGCGCTGCAACCGGCAGGCCACGAACCGCTACACTGGGACGGACCATGAGAGAGGCCGCCCTCGCCCTCGCCGCGCTCGCGGTGTTCGCCCTCGCCACCTGGCTCCACTACCTGTTCTGGACCTGGCGGCTGCGCGTCCCGAGCGGAGAGGACGAGCGGGTGTGGGCCGACACCGCGGACGGGTGGCGGCTGGCGCTCGCTCGCCGGCGCCCGCGCGCCCCGCCGCGGCGAACCCCGGTGCTCCTCTGCCACGGCCTGGCCGCCAACCGCGGCGCGATGGACTTCGGCCTGGTCCGCTGGTCGCTCTCGGCCTTCCTCTCGGCCGCCGGGTTCGACTGCTTCGCGCTCGACCTGCGAGGGCACGGGGCGTCGCGCCCGCTCCGCCGGGTGGCGCGCGACTGGAACTTCGACGACTACCTGCGCGAGGACGTTCCGGCGGCGCTCGAGGCGGCGTGCCGGGCGAGCGGCGCGCCGCGCGTCCTCTGGGTGGGCCACAGCCAGGGGGCGCTGCTCGGGCTGGCGGCCTGCGCGCGGTACCCGGACCGGCTCGCCGGAGTGGTGGCGCTCGCCGGCCCCACGCACTTCGGGGCACAGCGCCGGCTGCTCTCGGCCGAGCGGCTGGCCCTGCGCGTCCTGGCCCGCGTGAACCGGGTGCTGGCGCGCTGCCTGGCGCCGTTCTCCGGCTTCTGGCACCCGCCCATCTCGGAGGTGGCCATCAACGGGCGCAACGTGGCGCGGCCGGTCTTCCGGCGCGTCCTCGCGAACGTGGTCGAGAACATGCCGGCGGGGGTGCTCCGGCAGTTCGGCGACTGGGTCGAGCACGACCGGTTCACCGCCGCGGACGGCTCGACCGACTACCGGTCGCTGCTGGCGCGCTGCCGGCAACCGGCGCTGTTCGTGTCCGCCTCCGGCGACAAGCTCGCGCCGCCGCCGGTGGTGCGGGCCGGGTGCGCGCTCTGGGGCGGCGAGAAGGAGTACCTCGAGATCGGCCGCGCCGGCGGCGACGGCTGCAACTACGGTCACTCCGACCTGCTGTTCGGGATCCACGCCCCGGAGGACGTGTTCCGTCCGGTGCGCGACTGGCTCGCGGCGCACGACGCGCGCGCGGCGGCCAGGGAGGCCCGCTCGTGAGGAGGCTCGCGCTGCTCGTGGCGCTCGCGGTGCCGCTCGCCGCGGCCGGGGCCGACCTCGCCTGCCCGCCGGGCGCCTCGCTCGCGGGCGACGGCTGGCCGGACGGCGTGGAGCAGTGGTGCGAGCGGCCCGACGACGCCGGCAAGGCGAGGCGGGACGGCCCCTCGCGCAGCTGGTACGACGACGGGGCGCTGCAGAACGAGGCCCGCTGGAAGATGGGGAGGCTCGACGGCCACTTCGTCGAGTACCACCGCAACGGGCGCAAGGCGCAGGAGGGGGACTGGCGCGACGGGGAGAAGCAGGGCCGCTGGACGGTCTGGTTCGAGGACGGCCGGCCGGCGGAGGAGGCGGGCTACGAGAAGGGCATCCTGCACGGCCGCTTCGCCACCTTCTTCCCGGGCGGCGGCCGGCGCGTGGAAGGGCGCTACTGCCACGGCACGCAGTGCGGCACCTGGACCACCTGGGACGAGGACGGGCGCGAGCTGGGGCGGATGGAGCACGAGGAGATCCGCGGGGCGCCGTGAACCCTCCCTCCCCGTCGCGCGGGAGGGGCCGCCCCGAGGCGCCGCCTCAGGCCCGCCGCCAGCTGCCGCCTTCCTCGACCGCGCGCCCCTCGCCCGAGAGCTTGAGCAGCGCGGCGAGGCAGCTCCGCTCGGCCACCGGCAGGACCGCCCGGGGCACCTCGGGGTAGGCCCGCTCGGTCACCCGCGAGAGCGGCGCCGGCGGCTCGAGCGCGGCGAGGATCCGCTCCTCCCGCTCGCGCCGGTGCGCGAGGTAGGCGTCGAGCTTCGCCGGGCCGTTCGGCGCGGGGGCGCCGTGCGCCGGGAACAGGGTGCGAGGCGCGAGCGCGCGCAGGCGGGCGAGCTGCCGCTCGTACTCGGCCATGTCGCCGTCGGGCGGGTCGATGACGATGGTCGAGAGCGTCGAGACCATGTCGCCGCAGAAGAGCGCGCCGCTGCGCTCGTCGTGGAAGCAGAGGTGTCCGGAGGCGTGGCCGGGCGTGTGGAGCGCGCGCCAGCGGCCGTGCAGGAGCTCGCCGTCCTCGACCGGGGCCGCGCCGCGCGCCACCTCCCCCAGCAGCTCGATGGTGCGCCGGTGGGCGCGCACCGGCAGCCCGCGCGCGCGCAGCGCCGGCACGCCGCCCACGTGGTCGGGGTGGTGGTGGGTGAGCCAGATCTCGCGCGGCCGCAGCCCCTCGCCGGCGAGGTGCTCGAGGAGGGCGTCGAGCCGGGCCAGCTCCGCGCGATCGGCCGACCCGGGGTCGACGAGCGCCAGCCCGCCGTCGCCGAGGTCCAGCGCCCAGCAGTTGGTGTGGGTGGCGGGCGGGAGCGTCGGGCTGCGCAGCGCGCACAGGAAGACGCCCTTCTGGAACTCGATGCGCCCGGACACGTGGTCCTGGCACGCGGGCGGCTGCCGCATCGCCTCGACGGCGCGCTCCGGGGCGCTCCGGGCCAGGCAGGCGATGGCCCAGAGGTTGGGCGGGTGGAGCAGCGCCTCGCCCCGGGTCCAGCGCGCCAGCGCCTCGATGGCCGGCACGAACTCGCCGCCGGACAGCTCGCCGGGCCAGACCTCCGGCGCCTCGCCCTCGGGCAGCGCGGCCAGGAAGAGGCGCGCGTCGTAGCGGAGCGGGAGGAAGGGCGGGGTGATCCAGCGGCCGGCCCGCGCCAGCAGCTCCGCGTCGAGCGAGAGGCCGTGGTCGCGCAGGAACTCGGGGAACAGCTCGGCGCCGGGCTCGCCGTCCTCTCCCGACCGCGCCCCCGGTGCCGGCTGGCCCGCCTTCGTGAGCCGCCCGGACGAGGCGCCGAGCAGCGCCCGCCGCGCCGCCACCCGCGCCTCCGCGGGGACCCGCCCGGCCTCGCGCGCCAGCAGCACGCCGGTCTCCTCGAAG
>JAJXVM010000100.1 GCA_021782135.1 Myxococcales bacterium
CGCCAGCACCAGCGCCGCCACGCGGGGCCGGCGCCGGACCGCGCCGAGGTCCGCGCCGATCGCGGTCCCGACCCCGCCGAGCCGGCGCGCCGCCACCAGGGCGGTCGCGAGCAGCAGCAGGTTCACCGTCCAGGAGGCCATGCAGAGCAGGCACCAGGCGTGCAGGACGAGCTCGCTCACCAGCGCCAGCGCGACCGAGCCGCAGACCGCCGCGAGGGAGAGGAGCACCAGCAGCCCGGTGGGCCAGCCGCGCCGGCGCGCCGAGAGCCCCGCCGCCGCGAGCCCGCCCATGAGCGCGTACCCGAAGAGGCCCCACACCGAGACCGGCAGCCCGAGGAACACCGACCACGGGCTGCGCGCCACGGTGTCGCAGTTCACCGCCTCGCTGATCGAGCAGAAGCTCCGGTAGCTCTGGCTCTCGTGCACCTTGGCGTGGATGAAGGTCAGGTCCCCCGCCACGGCCAGCCCCGCCAGACAGAGCAGGGCGAAGACGACGAGCGGTCCGCGTGTGGGGCGAGGTGCGACCCGATCCTCGATGGGCTCTCCCGATTGCATCGGCCTCCAAGAGGGCGCACCGGCGGCGCCCGACGAGCCCCGAAGATAGCAGCGCCGCGGCGGAGAGGTGGGGTCGCGGCGGTGCCTGCCGTTCGGGGGCCGTTTCGCGGGGCCGGAGGAATGGACAAACTCGCGGAAGGCGGGTCGGTCGTTCTCCAGCCGCAGGCCCATCCGTCCGGGGAGCCGCCGGGTGCCCTGGGACCGCCCGCCGGTTACATTCCGGCGGGGCCCAGCGCCGCCGAGGCCCGGATGGATGGCCGGGGCTGGTGGGCGTACTATCTCGCTTCGCCGAACTGGAGGATGGTGTGGCTGCTCCCAGCAACGAATCGCGCGCGCCGAGCGCGCCGGCAGGTCCGCAGAGCTTCTCGCAGCGGCTCTACGGCCTGCTGTCCGCCAAGGTCGCCTCGCACAGTCTGCCCTCCCTGGACCTCCCCAAGTACAAGCACGTCAAGCCGCTCGCCCGGACGCCCATCGCCTCCTGGTGGCGGTCCTACCTGGCGGTCGGCGCCGGGGTGAAGCTCGAGGACTACCTGCGCTTCCGCCTGGCCTACTACCTGAGCGAGCTGCCGGTCCCGGTGTCGGAGCTGCCGCTGCAGGTGACGGTGGAGCAGGGCAAGGTGGTGGCGCGCGAGGGTTACCCCGGGGTGCCGGATCTCTCCGAGCTCACCAGCGCCGCCGCCGAGGCGCTCGAGCCGAAGACGGAGACCGAAGGCTGGTTGGCGCCCCTGGTGGAGCTCGAGGGGCCGGTGGCGGCGCAGGAGCTGCAGACCGCCAAGGAAGAGCTCGACCGGCTCACCATGCAGGCGAACGAGCAGGCGGTCCGGGTGGAGAACCTGCTGCGGGACCTCGACCAGGCCATCTCCAGCGGCAAGGCGGCGGCCCCGCAGGTGGTGGAGGCCACGCCGGAGCAGATGGGCCGCCCGCCGGTGCCCAGCAACGCCGGGGTGGTGGGGATCTACGCCTTCTCGGCGCTCCTGCTGCTCGCGCAGACCTGGCAGTTCGCGGTGCCCTACCTGGCCGCGAGCGGCATCGACACCCTGCACCTCGGCGTCGAGGTGCGGCGGAACCCGCTCGGGATCGTGCTCGGCGCGGTCTTCTCGCTCGGGGCGGCCACCAGCCTCTTCGTCTTCGCGCACGTGGCGCTGCGGCGCGGACTCGACCTCTACCGGGGAGAGGCCGACAAGCGCCGCCGGCTCTGGGTCGCCCTCTCGCTGGCCGGCGCCGCGCTGGTGGCCTCGGTCACCGCCTGGCTCATCGGCTCGCTCCGGCCGTCCATCGAGGCCGCCACGGCCCTGTTCCAGTACGGGGTTCCGGCCCGGGCCGCCCGGCTCGCCTTCTTCCTGCTCGCGCTCATCGTGCCCCTGGCGGTGGCCTGCCTGCTCCTCCTCGCCCAGCTCCTCGAAAACGAGCGGGAGCAGGCGCTCCGCGCCGCGCGGGCCTGGGACGTGGAGCGCTTCCGGACCCTGACGGAGCGGGTGCGGCGGGAGGAGCTGCTGGAGCGCGCCGAGCGCGAGCGGGTCCATCTCGAGCTCGAGCGCCAGGCGGCCCAGGCGCGGCTGCGCACGCTCAACCACCGCAGCGTCGAGGCCCGGCGGGCGGCGCAGGAGGTGGCGGAGGCGCGCCGCGTCGACCTGCGCAACCTGGCCGCGAGCCTGGTCGCCGCGCTCGAGACCGACCGGTACGAGTTCATCCGGCAGGCCAACGCCCGCGGGAACCCGGCGCTCCTGGAGGTCGAGCCCCCGCCCGCGCCCGACCCGCGCAGCCAGCCCCGCGCGAAGCCGCAGGTCTCGTCGCTCGCCAAGGCCTGACGGAGCTGCCCCTCCCGCGCGTCAGCCGACGGCGGGCAGCCCCGCCTTCTCGCGGGCCGCCTTCTCGCGCGGCAGCAGCGCGGCGAGCGCGAACCGGTGGGCCGGCGCGTCCACCCCGGTCTCGGCCGCCATGCGCACCACCGAGCCGACCTGGTCGAGCAGCTCGGACGGCCTCCCGGCGAGGAGGTCGCGCTGCATGGAGGCGGTCGAGTCGGGCGCGAGCCGGTCGAACCAGGCGAGGGTGCGGGCCTCGGCCTCCGCCGGCAGGTTCACCCCGCGCGCGCGGGCCAGCGCGCCGACCTCCGAGACGAGCTGCTCCAGCAGGGCGCGGGTCTCGGGCGTCCCCCGCACGGCGCCCATGGGCGCGGCGGCGAGCGCCCCGGCGGCGCCGAACGGGTCGATGAAGAGGAACTTCTCCCAGGCGGCCGCCTCGACGTCCTCCTGCGGGCGCGCGTCCACGCCGGCGCGGCGCAGCACCTCGCAGAGCGCCTCCACCCGGGCGGAGCGCCCCCGCGGCCACTCGCCGGCCTTGACCCAGATGGCCGGTCCGACCATGCGGATCACGCCCGGCGCCTGGATCCAGGAGAAGACGGCGCACAGGCCGCCCAGCACCGGCCCGGGCCAGAGCCCGCCGAGCAGCGTGAGCGGCGCCTCCACCCCGTTCTGGAGCGGCAGCACCACCGTGCCCTCGCGGACCAGGTGCGCCAGCTTCGGCGCCACGTCCGCCACCTGCCAGGCCTTGGTGGCCACGAAGACCGCGTCGGCGGGGGCGAGCGCCTCGATGGCGTCGCTGGCCTCCACCCGGGCGGTGAAGTTGCCCATGTCGCCCTCGACCCGCAGCCCCTGCTCGCGGATGGCGGCCAGGTGCGCGCCACGCGCCACCACCGCCACCTCCTCGCCGGCCTGTGAGAGCAACCCCGCCAGCAGTCCGCCCACGCCGCCCGCTCCGACGATCACGATGCGCATGTGCTCATCCTAGCCTGCCCCGAGCCGCCGTCGAGTCGGGCGGGGAAGGGAGGCCGGAGCGGTTTCGAGCTAGACTCCGCCCGATGGAAGAGACCCGCCTCGGGGAGCACCTCTTCGCCGGAGGGCCCCGCCGATGATCCGCGACGCCACCCTGGACGACCTCCCGCGCATCGTCGAGATCTACAACGCCTCGATCCCGGGCCGGCTCGCCACCGCCGACCTCGAGCCGGTCTCGGTGGCGCAGCGCACGCCCTGGTTCCAGGCCCACGATCCGGGCCGCCGGCCGCTCTGGGTCTGGGAGCAGGACGGGGCGATCCTGGGCTGGGTGAGCCTGCAGGACTTCTACGGACGGTGCGCGTACTCCGCCACCGCCGAGGTCTCGGTCTACATCGCGCCGGAGGCGCGCCGCGCCGGGATCGCCCGCGGCCTCGTCCGCGAGCTCGTGGCCCGCGCGCCGGCCATGGGCGTGAAGACCCTGGTGGCCTTCGTCTTCGGCCACAACCAGCCGAGCCGGCGGCTCCTGGAGGGGCTCGGCTTCGAGCGCTGGGGCTGGCTGCCTCGGGTCGCGCGGCTGGACGGCGAGGAGAAGGACCTCGCCATCCTCGGCCGGCGCATCGCCTGAGCTAGAGGTCGCGCCAGCTCGCCGCCTGGTAGACGCGGATGGCCGGCGGGGCGGCCAGCTGGGCCCGCACCGCCTGGTCGTAGGCCCGGAAGTGCGGCGTCCCGAAGTGCAGGTCGAGCGCCGCCTGGCTCTTCCACTCCTCGACGAACACCACCTCGTCCGGCGACTCGAGCGAGCGGTACACCCGGTAGCTGAGGCAGCCCTCCTCGGCGCGCGAGGGCGGGACCACCGCCTCGAGCAGCTCCTCGAAGCGCGGGAGCGCTCCCGGGGCGAGCTTCAGCAGGGCGTGCAGCACGATCATCGTTCCTCCGGGGGGCGCGTTCGGGCTCGGGAGCGCTCCGGCTTCAGGAGCAGAACCGCTCCACGGTCTCCATGAGCACCTCGAGGTGGAGCGGCTTCTCGAGGGCGCCGGTGAGGTGCATCGCCGCCACGCGGTGCTCGAGGGCGTCGGCGGCGCTGATGACCACGGTCGGCACGCTGGCCAGCGCCGGGTCGGCGAGCTGGCGGCGCCGGAACTCGACCCCGTCCATCACCGGCATGAACAGGTCGAGCAGGATGAGGCGGGGCAGCCCTTCGCGGAGCTTCTCGAGCGCCTCGGCTCCGTTGCGCGCGGTCGCCACCTCGAAGCCCTCCGAGGCGAGGATCTCCTCGACGGTCTCGCGGATGTCGACGTCGTCGTCCACGATGAGCACGTCGAAGGCGGCCGCGCGCGGCTTCGGCCAGGCCTCCTGGGGCGGTGTGGTGGAGCCTTGCATGATCGGGCGCGCATCCAAGCACGAAACCGCTTGCCAGCGCTACGGCAGGCGGCCTGCCGAGGGCATCCCTCTTGGGCTACCCGCCGTCGAGCGCTCGCGGGAGGTCCACCTCGAAGGTGGACCCCTCTCCCGGGGCGCTCTCGAGGGAGACGGACCCGCCGTGCGCGCGCACGATCTGGACCACCATCCAGAGCCCCAGGCCGAACCCCCCGTAGTGGCGGGTGGAGACCGCGCGGGCGAAGCGGTCGAAGACCCGGGCCTGGAACTCGCGCGGGATCCCGATGCCCTCGTCGCGCACCAGGATCACGGCGTGGTCGCCCCTGGACCGGACCTCGACGCGGATCGGCTTGCCGGCGCCGTACTTGAGCGCGTTCCCGAGCAAGCTCGAGATCGCCTGCTCCAGCCGATCGCCGTCGAAACACCCGATCACCGGACCGGGCGCGACGAGCAGGAGCTCGCAGCGGTTGCGCTCCAGCTCCTCCGCCCGCTGCGCCACCACCTTGCGCACCAGGTCGGCGAGGTCGAGCGGCTCCCGGCGGATCTCGAGCGCGCCGGTGTTGACCCGGACCACGTCGGCGAACCCCTCGATGAGCCGCGTGAGGCGGTTGGCCTGACGCAGGACCGCCTCGAGCCGCTCCGCGAACGCCTGCTGCGGCTCCGCCTCGGGTCCCTCCGCGCGCCGCAGCAGGGACTGCACCTGCAGCTGGAGCGCGGTGATGGGCGTCTTGAGCTCGTGCGAGGCGATCGCCAGGAACTCGTCCCGGGCCCGCACCGCCTCCTGAGCCCGGAGCAGCCGCTCCCGCTCGTCCTCGGCGCGCTTGCGCTCGGTGACGTCGCGGGTGACCTTCGCGAACCCGCGCAGCGCTCCGTCCTCGTCGCGGATGGCGGTGATCACCACCGAGGCCCAGAAGCGGCTGCCGTCCTTGCGGACGCGCCAGCCCTCGTCCTCGAAGCGGCCGTCCTTGGCGGCCTGCGCCAGCGCCCTCGCCGGCTTGCCGCGGGCGGCGTCCTCTTCCGGGTAGAAGCGCGAGAAGTGGGTCCCGATCACCTCCCGGGCCGAGTACCCCTTGATGCGCTCGGCGCCGGCGTTCCAGGAGGCCACGTGACCGCTCGCGTCGAGCATGAAGATGGCGTAGTCGGTGACCCCATCCACCACGAGCCGGAACACGTCGGCGGGGACCGCGACGCCGCCGCCGACGTCGTTCGCCACCCGGGCCTGGCCCGCGCTCTCGATCCGCGCCTCCACTCGCTCTACTAGGTAAGCCCCCCGTCCGGCGGGTGCATCGGCCCCCCCGGCGTCCTGCCCGCTTTTTTTCATCTGGGGCCGCGACCGGGTCGCGACACCGGCCCTCCTCCCCGGGGAGCGCTCCCCCGGTCGCGCGCCGGCGGGGGCGGAGCAGCGGCAGCCTCCGGTGGGAGACGCTCCAGCGGGCGGCCCGCCACTCGGCCGGCGCGCCCGCCCTGCTCTCCGGCTGCGCCGGGGTAGAGCGTCTCCTCGCGTCCGGGTGGGCGCTCGCGGGCCTTGGTGACCCTCCCCGCCGCGCCTACGGCTTCCGGCCGGGCGGCGGGATTCCGCCCGCCGCCTCCTCCAGCTCGCCCGCGTGCGCGATCTCGCCGGCGGTGAAGAGCTTGGCCCGGAGCTGGCGCTCGAAGGCCGGGTCGCGCCGGCGGATCCACTCGAGCAGCATCGCCGCGTGCTCCTTCTCCTCGTCCCGGTTGTGCTCGACGATCCGCTTCAGCTCCGGGTCCCGGATCGCGTCGGTCCGCTGCTGGTACCAGTCCACCGCCTCCAGCTCCTCCGTGAGCGAGGCGAGGGCGCGGTGCAGGTCGCGGGTCGCTGGCGTGAGCTCCTCGAAGGGCTCGTGGTAACCGGCGGAGTTGGCCATGGATCCTCCAGGAGAGGCGAGCGTGGCTCAAGGCATGCGCTCCGGCGGGTCGCCGCGCCAGCCCGGCTCGCCAAGCCCTGAAGGGGCCGCTCGGCTCCCGAACGCAAGAATCCCTCCCCCGCGAGGCGAGGGAGGGATCCGGTGCGATTCGGGTGGACGCGCGCCGGCCTCCCCGGAGGGAGGCCGAAGGGCGAGCGGCTAGCCGACCTTGCTCGCGCGCGCCTCGGCGACCGCCTTGACGTAGCCGCGCAGCTTCTCCTGCAGGTGCGACTGCTGCTGGAACAGGTCGTGGATCGTCTCGTGGCCGGGGACGGTCACCGGGCTCTTGAAGAAGAAGCTGAGCCACTCCTGCGGCCCCTTCTCGCCGGCGCGCTGGGCCAGGTCGGCGAGGAGGGCGAGGTCGATCGCCAGCGGAGCCGCCAGGATCGAGTCGCGGCACTGGAAGTTGATCTTGATCTGCATGGGGTAGCCGAGCCACCCCACGATGTCGATCGCGTCCCACCCTTCCTTGTTGTCGCCGCGCGGCGGGTAGTAGTGGATCGTGACCTTGTGCTTGATGTCGCTGTAGAGCGCCGGGTGCTTCTCGGGGTCGAGGATGGTCTCGAGGACCGAGAGCTTCGAGACCTCCTTGGTCTTGAAGCTGGCGGCGTCGTCGAGCACCTCGCCGTCGCGGTTGCCGAGGATGTTGGTCGAGAACCAGCCCTGGAGACCGAGCAGGCGCGCGTGCAGCATCGGCGCGATGGTGGTCTTCATCAGCGTCTGGCCGGTCTTGAAGTCCTTGCCGCCGGTGGGCACGCCCTGGATCTCGGCCAGCTCGCGGAGCGCCGGGATGTCGGCCGAGAGGTTGGGGGCGCCGTTCAGGTAGGCCAGGCCGGTCTTGATGGCGGCGTAGGCGTAGATCATCGAGGGGGCGATGGTCGGGTCGTCCTTCTCGAGCCCCGTCTCGAAGGCCTTGATGCTGAGGTGCGCCGGGCCGACCTCGGCGTACACCTCGGTCGAGCCGGTCCAGATCATGACGCCGCGGGCGCACTTGTTCTTCTCGAGGAAGCCGCGGATGTCGGCGATGAGCGCCTCCGCCTGCTGCTTCTTCGTGCCCTTCTTGACGTTCGGGCCGTCGAGCCGGCGCACCCAGTCCTTCGAGAAGACGGCCGGCATCGGCTTGATCTGCTCGAGCTGCGGCTTGAGCTCGTTGACGAGGTCCTTGTCGAGGACCTTGGCGCGCAGCGCCGCCTCGTAGACGTTGTCCGGGATGGGATCCCAGCCGCCGAAGACGATGTCCTCGAAGGGCACGATGGGGAGCACGTCCCGGACGGCCGGTCCGTGCCCACCGTTCTCGTCGAGCAGGTGGCCGAGCTGCGTGAAGCTGCCGATGGGCTTCGCCAGGCCGCGCTTCACCGCCTCCACGCCGGCGATGGCGGTGGTGGCCACGGCGCCGAGTCCGGGCATCAGGATTGCCAGCCGCTCCCCCTGGCGCTGCGGACGAATGAACGAGTTCTTTTGCATGTGCACCCTCTGACGGTCGGAGCCTGCCCGTGACCCGGCGGGCACCCCATCTAGTCCCTTGAGAAAAAAGCGTCAACCGGCACGGCGGCTGGCGGCACGACGTGGCAAGGGGTTGCTCGCGTGCTCGAAATGGCGGGCTCTCCAAAAACCGGCGTGGGCCGGGACGTTCACCGGATCGCGGAGGGGACGCAGGGTGCGCCGTCCTCCTGCCCGCCGGGCGACCGGCGTGGTCGGACCTTTTACTCCACCCCGGCGGCCAACGGAAGATGGGCTAGGATTCCTTCCGTGATGGAGGGAGGTTGAGCGAATTGAGCGAAGTCCTTGCCGCCGTCGACGTGGGCACGAACGCGGTGCGACTGGAGATCGCCCGCCCGCTCCCGGACCACACCCTGGAGACGCTCCACACCGAGCGAGATCCGGTCCGGCCGGGCGAGGGGGTGTTCCTCACCGGCAACATCCCGCGCCCGGTGGCGGACCGGCTGCTGGCGGCCCTGCGCCGCTACGGCGCGCTCTGCCGCAGGCACCGCGCCACCGTGCGGGCCGTCGCCACCTCGGCGGTGCGCGAGGCGCGCAACGGCCCGGAGATCGTGAAGCGGGCCCGGCGCGAGGCCGGGCTCGAGCTCGAGGTGGTCTCCGGACGCGAGGAGGCGCGGCTCATCTGCCTGGGCGTGCTGCAGGGCACGCCGCCGCGCGCCCGCAACCTGGTGGTGGACATCGGCGGCGGCTCCACCGAGGTGGCCTCGGCGCTCGGCGAGTCGCCGGAGAGCCTGTGGAGCGTGCCGGTCGGGGCGGTGCGCCTGACCGAGATGTTCGGCGCCTCCGACAAGGTCGTGCCGCAGCGGCTCGAGCTCATGCGCAGCTACGCCGCCGAGGCGTTCCGGGAGACGCTGCCGCGCCCCTTCCCCCACCCGCGCGGCGCCCTCGGCAGCTCCGGGACCATCAACGCCCTGGTGGCCTTCGCCGCCGAGCGCGGCGCCCGCCGCGCCACCCTGCGCGAGGTGGGGCGGGCGGTGGAGGCGCTCGCCGCCATGCGGCTCGACCAGCGGCGCAAGCTCTTCGAGCCGCGCCGGGCCGAGATCGTCGTCGCCGGCGCGGTCATCCTGGAGTCGGCCATGCGCCACCTGGGGCTCGCCTCGGTCACCTCGGTGGACACCGGCCTGCGCGACGGGATCCTGGTGGACCTGATGCGCCGCACCCTGCCCGCGCGAGCCAGCCGGGATCAGGCGGCGCTCGCGGCCGAGGCGGCCCTGACCATGGGCCGCCGCCTGCAGTTCGACGAGCGCCACGCGCTCCAGGTGCGCGACCTCGCGCTCGCGCTCTTCGATCAGCTCCCCGGGGTGCACGGCCTGCCCCCCGCGGCGCGCCGCATCCTCGAGACGGCCGCCATCCTGCACGACGTCGGCAACGCGGTGAGCTTCCAGCGCCACCACAAGCACACCTGGTACCTGGTCGCGAACGCCGACCTCCCCGGCCTCTCCGACAAGGAGCGCGGGCTCGCCGCCCTCACCGCGCGCTACCACCGGCGCTCCCCGCCGGAGCGCCACCGCGCCGACCTGGCCGAGCTCTCCGAGGAGGAGTTCCAGCTGGTGCGCCGGCTCGCCACGCTGCTGCGGGTGGCCGACTCGCTCGACCGCAGCCACCACCAGCCGCTGCGCGCCCTGGAGGCCCGGAGCCGCTCCGGCACGGTCAAGCTCGCGCTGCGGCCGCGCGCCCCCCTCGACCTGGAGCTCTGGGACCTCGAGCGGGAGGGGAGCCTCTTCCGCCAGGTGTTCCGCCGCAAGCTCGCCTACGAGGTGTTGAAGCGGCGCCGCTGAGCGCGAGCCCGCGCGCGCTCAGGCGCTCTCGGTGCACTCCGCGATGAGCGACTCCGCCGACTCCGGCCCCTTCCAGCCGAGCGCCGACGGGTTCTTCTGCTCGAAGAAGACGGACGAGAGGAAGAACTGCTGGATCTCCTCGCGCACCCGCTGGGGCAGGTCCTGGACCGACCGGAGGTCGTCGCCGCGCCGGTACCGCAGCGGGAGCAGGATCAGCCGGTCGTTGCGGGTGCGGCCGTTCCCGTTCTTGCCGTCCTGCTCGAGCTCCAGCAGGCCGAGGGGGCGGCTGGGGATGACCACGCCGGGGAAGCTCGGGACGTCCCAGCAGAGCAGCGCGTCCACCGGGTCCCCGTCTGGCGCCCGGGTCCCCGGGATGAACCCCCAGTCGTACGGGTAGCTGAGCCCGAGCGGCAGCGGGCGAGAGAGCCCCATCACCCCGAGCGAAGGGTCGTACTTCAACTTCACGCCGGAGCCGCGCGGCGACTCGATGACCACGTGAAAGCCCCCCTTGGGCGACCTGGGCGGGAGACGATGTAGGTCCATCCGCCATCCATGTGGCGCCGGGCCGGCGGTGTCGAGCGCGGAGGAATGGGCCAGTCGGGGCGGGCGCGCCGGGGTGGAACTCCCCGCGCCGCGCCCGCCGTCCGCCACGCGAGATCGCAAGGGTCTGATTTTGCGGCAGAACCTCTGGCCGAACGACTCGGCACGAGGCTTGTATTCTCATCGGGTGTCCGCGTGCAACTGAGCCCGCGGCCCCAAGGAGATTATCCAGATGAAGAAGATCCTGAGCGCCATCGTCGCCGTCGCCTTCCTCGCCGTCGCCGCCCCGGTCGTTGCCGAGGAGCCCGCCGCCGCCGCCCCGGCGCCGGCCGCCGAGACCAAGGTCGAGAAGAAGGAGACCAAGAAGGCCAAGAAGCACAAGAAGGCCGCCAAGAAGCACAAGAAGGCCGAGAAGGCGGAGAAGGCCGAGGCCGCTCCGGCCCCCGAGGCCGCTCCCGCGAAGTAAGTTCGCGAGCACCGTCTCTCCGAAGGCCGGCTCCTCACGGGGCCGGCCTTCTTCATTTCGAGGGCCGTCTCGCCCGCTCCCGGTTGGGCGGGGACCGCTCTATCCGCCTCCTCGCGCCACCAGGCGGATCGCCGGGACCTTGAGGAGCGCGAGCACCGGCCGGCCCGGCTCGAGCCGGAGGGCCTCGGCGCTGCGGCGCGTCACCAGCGCCACCAGCGGGAAACCGCAGTCCACGGTCACTCGCACGAGCGGCCCCTCCGGCACGATCGCCTGGACGGCGCCGGCGAGCCGGTTGCGGGCCGAGGTGGGCGAGCCGCCGCGCTCCTCGATCACCACGTCCTCGGCCCGGAAGCAGGCGAAGCAACGGCCCTCGGCCGGCGAGGGCCCCAGCGCCGAGAGCTCCGCGCCGCCCACCCGCACGCGCACGATCCCGCCCTCCTCCCCGGCCGCCTCGGCCGGCAGCACGTTCTCCGTGCCCACCACCGCCGCCACCTCGAGGTCGGCCGGGCGGGCGAAGACCTCGGCCACCGGCCCGCACTGGCGGATCCGCCCCCCGGCGAGCACGGCCAGCCGGTCCCCCAGCGCGAGCGCCTCCACGCGGTCGTGGGTGACGAGCAGCGCCGGCAGCCCCACCCCGGCGAGGAGCGCGCGCAGCGAGGCCCGCAGCGCCTCGCGCGCCGGGGCGTCGAGCGCCGAGAGCGGCTCGTCGAGCAGGAGGAGCCGCGGCCGCGAGGCGAGCGCCCGGGCCAGGGCCACCCGCTGGCGCTCGCCCC
>JAJXVM010000101.1 GCA_021782135.1 Myxococcales bacterium
CCGAGACGGCGAGGAGCAGCACGAGCGCCAGGCCGGCGGCGGCCGCGGCACCGGCGAGGCGAAACGAATGAGGAGAAGGACGTGGCACGACCGGCGCATCGTAGCCGATCGCGTCCCTGGATCCAGGCACAAACCGACGTCGCGGGTGGGTTTTCCCCCGCCGGTCGCCCACCTTGCCGCCGCCTGGTGTACGCCGCACCACCCGGGCCTCCACCCCGACCTTCGCCGTCCTTCGAGGAGGGAGAAGGGTCCCCCTCGCGCTCCCGGGGGCCGCCCCCCGGTCAGGCTCACAGCTCGATGCGCTTGTCCGAGTGCTCGCGCCCGTCGAAGCGCAGGATCGTCCCCCGCCCCTCGGTCCGGGTCACCAGGTTCACCGGCCGGCGCCAGATCCGCTGCACGTTCGCGAGGGTGTCGCGCGCGTAGTCGAGCTTCAGGTCCACCCCGTCGTGCTTGTGGATGAGGAGCAGCTCGCTCCGGTTCTCGAAGTTCCCGTCCTCGACCGCGATCATCGGCTGGCCGAAGTTGGTGAGCATGTGGAGCAGCTTCTCCTTCACCTTCTTGAAGTCGCGCTCCAGCACCTCCCAGCGCTGGTGCTTCTCGCTGTACCCGAAGGTGAAGAGCTTCTGGGCCAGGCAGAACTCGAGGGTCAGGAACTCGTCGATGAACGTGACGTCGTTGTAGTGCTTTCGGACCTCGAAGATCTTCTCGCGCCCGAGCCCGAGCTTCCGGTCCCAGCCCCGCCGCTCCTCGTAGGAGTCGCAGTCCTCGTAGTCCTTGCCGAAGCGCCCCTTGTTCCAGCGGTCCTCGATGTCCCGCCAGAGCTCGACCCCGAGCTTGTACGGGTTGAGCTGCCCCGGACTGGTGGCGAGCGTGCCCGAGTGGTGGTCGGCGTAGTCGATGAGCTCCGAGGCGGTGAGCGCCTTCTGGGTCATGATGGTCGAGTGCCAGAAGGTGGCCCAGCCCTCGTTCATGATCTTGGTCTGGCCCTGCGGCGCGAAGTAGTAGGCCTCGTCGCGCAGGATCGAGAGCACGTCGCGCTCCCAGTCCTCGAGCGGCGCGTGCTCGAGCAGGAAGAGGAGCACGTCCCGCTCGGGCCGCTCCGGGACCTTCCGGGCCCGGCGGGCCTCCTCGTCGAGGCGGCGCTGCTGCTCCTCGAGGAACTCGGGCGGGTTGATGTAGTCCTGCATGTACTCGCGGTCGGTCTTGAGGCCGCGGGCCTGCTGCGGCTCGTCCGGGCGATCCCCCCGCGCGGCCCGGCGCTTCACGTAGGGTGACTGGTAGTCGATGAGGTTCTCGAGCGAGAGGCCCCGGTCGATGAAGTCCTCGACCTTCTCCACCCCCAGCCGGTCCTGGTAGCGCCGGACCCGGGTGGCGTGGTTGGCCATCTGGTCCATCATCTTCCGGTTGGTGTGCCGGAACATGAAGTTGTTCTTGAAGAAGTCGACGTGGCCGAAGACGTGGGCCATGACGAGCTTCTGGTCCACGTCCATGTTCGACCCGAGCAGGTACGCGTAGGAGGGGTCGTTGTTGATGACCATCTCGTAGATCTTCGAGAGGCCGTACTCGTAGCCCTTCGAGAGCCGGTCGTACTCCATCCCGAACCGCCAGTGCGGGTAGCGGTTGGGGAAGCCGCCGTACGCGGCCACCATGTTGATCTCGTCGAACCCCAGGACCTCGAACACCGTCTCGAAGAAGTCGAGCCCGTACTCGCGGGCGTACCGCTCCACCTGCACGCGGATGTCGTGCAGGTGGGCGGGCAGGTTGGTCCGGTTCTCGCTCACGCGGCGCTCCTACTTCCCCTTGCCCAGGAACTGCTTGATGGATCCGTAGATCGCCTCCTTGTCGGCGATCTCCGAGAGGGCCACGTTCTCCTGCACCCCCACCGTCTCGCGCAGGTCCTTGATGAACTGGCCCGAGCCGTAGGGGCTCTCCACCTGCCCGTAGCAGAACAGGTTCACGTTGGGCAGGATGCCGGTGCGGAGCAGGTCCACGCAGAGCCGCGTGTCGTCCGCGCTCCAGTTGTCGCCGTCGGAGAAGTGGAAGGGGTAGATGTTCCAGGCGGCGTTGCCGTAGTCCGCGTCGATGATCTCGCGGCAGAGCTTGTAGGCCGAGGAGATCATCGTCCCGCCCGACTCGCGGGTGTGGAAGAAGGTCTCCCGATCGACCTCGCGCGCCACCGCGTCGTGGATCAGGTAGCGGGTCTCGAGCCCCTTGTAGTGCTTGCGCAGCCAGGTGTCGATCCAGAAGGACTCGACGCGCACGACCTCCTTCTGCTCGTCGCCCATCGAGCCCGACACGTCCATCATGTAGATGACGACCGCGTTGGTCTCGGGCAGCGGCACCTGCTTCCAGGTGCGGTAGCGCCGGTCCTCGCGCATGGGCACGATCACCGGCTTCTTCCAGCTGTAGGAGCCGCTGGCGATCTGCCGGCGCAGGGCCTGCTTGTAGGTGCGCTTGAAGTGGCGCAGCGACTCGGGCCCGGAGGGCGAGATGCCCGTGTAGCGCAGCCGGGTGGTCACGATGCGGTCGCGCCCCTTGGGCTGGATGCGCGGGAGCTGCAGCTCCTCGCCGAGGATGTCCGCCAGCTCGTCGAGCGAGATGTCCACCTCCAGCAGGTGGCGCCCCTCGCTCTGCCCGGCCTGGCCGGACCCGTCGCCCTGGCCGCCGGCGCCGGAGAGCGGATCCCCGGGCTGCCCGTCCCCCTGGCCGACCCCGCCCTGCTGGCGCTCGCCGAAGCGGAAGTGAGGGATGTCGATCGTCGGGACGGGGATGGTGATGAAGTCCTTCCCCTTCTTCCCGATCATCTCCCCCTTCTGCACGTACTTGCGGAGGTTGTTCTTGATCCGGCCGCGGACGATGTCGCGGAAGCGGGCGTGGTCCTGCTTGATCTTGAGCGACATGCGAATGCCGATCCCGCCGCCCTCCGGCTACTCCTTCGCGTCGCCGCGGGCGAAGATCGAGGCGACGAAGTTGAGGACGTCGGTGGAGCAGATCTCGCAGTAGCCGTAGCTCTTGATGAGCCGCTGCTTCACGACGTCGATCTTCTCCTGCGTCTCCCGGTCCACCACCGAGGCCACCAGGTTCTTGAGCTTGATCGAGTCCTTCTGGTCCTCGAAGAGCTTGAGCTCCAGCGCCTTGTGCAGCCGCTCGTTGGTCCGGTAATTGAAGGTCTTGCCCTCGATCGCGAGCGCGCCGATGTAGTTCATGATCTCGCGCCGGAAGTCGTCCTTGCGGCTCTCGGCGATGTCGATCTTCTCCTCGATGGAGCGCATGAGCCGCTCGTCCGGCTCCTCGTACTGGCCGGTGTACTTGTTCCGGACCTTCTCCTTCTGCGTGTACGCCTTGATGTTGTCGATGTAGTTGGCGCAGAGCTTGGTGATGGCGTCCTCGTCGGCGCTGATCGCGCGCTGGACCTCGTTCTTGACCGTGTCCTCGTACTCGCGCTTCACGTCGGTGAGCAGGTCGCGGAACTTCTTGCGCTGCTCCTCGGAGCTGATGAGCGAGTGCTGGCGCAGCCCCGCCTCCAGCTCGTTCAGCACCATGAACGGGTTCACGCAGCCCTCGCCCTTGTCGGAGACGAGCGCGTTCGAGATCTTGTCCTGGACGTAGCGGGGGCTGATCCCCTCCATGCCCTCGCGCGCCGCCTCCTTGCGCAGCTCCTTGATGTTGTCCTCGGTGAAGCTGGGGAGGCTCTTGCCGTTGTAGAGCTTCAGCTTCTGCACCAGCGTGAGGTTGTGCTTCTTCGGCTCCTCGAGCCGGGTCAGCACCGCCCACATGGCGCCCATCTCGAGGGTGTGCGGCGCGATGTGCTTGCCGCGGATCCGGCGCGAGTTGTAGTCGCGCTCGTAGATCTTCACCTCCTCGGCGAGCCGGGTGATGTACGGGATGTCGATCTTGACCGTCCGGTCCCGCAGCGCCTCCATGAACTCGTTGTTCTGGAGCTTGCGGTACTCGGGCTCGTTGGTGTGGCCGAGGATCACCTCGTCGATGTCGGTCTGCGGGAACTTCTTCGGCTTGACCTTGTGCTCCTGGGTGGCGCCGAGCAGGTCGTAGAGGAACGCGACGTCGAGCTTCAGGATCTCGACGAACTCGATGATGCCGCGGTTGGCGATGTTGAACTCGCCGTCGAAGTTGAACGCCCGCGGGTCGGAGTCCGAGCCGTACTCGGCGATCTTCCGGTAGTTGATGTCCCCGGTCAGCTCGGTCGAGTCCTGGTTCTTCTCGTCCTTGGGCTGGAAGGTGCCGATGCCGACGCGGTCCTTCTCCGAGAGACCCAGGCGGCGGGCGCGGATGTGGCCCATGACCCGGGACCAGTCGCCCTTGTACTCCGTCATCAGCTCCTTGTAGACGAAGCGGCAGGCGGGGCAGAGGTCGCCGGTGTCGGGGATGGTGAAGCCGGCCTCGGGCGGGCAGAGCTCGCCGTACACCTGCGCGCGCCACTCCTGGGGGACGAGGTGCAGCGGCTCCTCGTTCATGGGGCAGGGCATCACCTCCCGGCGCTTCTGCCCGTCGAGGTTCACCCGCTCGAGATCCCAGGTGAAGCTGTAGAGCGCGCCCTCGCTGGTCTTGGAGTAGGCCTCGAGCCCCTTCTTGAGCAGGCGAGCGATGGTGGACTTGGAAGACCCGACCGGCCCGTGCAGCAGGATGACGCGCTTCTCGGTGCCGTACCCCTGGGCGGCGCTCTTGAAGACGTTCACCAGCTTCATGAGCGGGACGTCGAGGCCGTAGATCGCGTCCCGGCCGCCGAAGTCCGGATCGGTGAAGAAGTTGTACCGGATGAGCTTCTTCTTGTTGTCCAGGTACTCGGTCTTCCCGTGCGACAGGATCATGTCGTAGACGCGCTGGAAGGCCGTGCGGGTCACCTTCGGATTCCGGCGCACCAGATCGAGGTACTCCTCGAGGGAGCCCTCCCAGTGCTGGTCGGAGTAGCTCTCCCGGTCCTGC
The DNA here is from genome assembly GCA_021782135.1 of Myxococcales bacterium. Taxonomy (GTDB): domain Bacteria; phylum Myxococcota; class Myxococcia; order Myxococcales; family Anaeromyxobacteraceae; genus Anaeromyxobacter_B. The sequence continues at coordinate 4,945 of JAJXVM010000101.1, forward strand.
ATCGAGGCGATGCGGGAGACCCAGCTTCCGGACGCCGTCAATTCACGTGCTTCGCGCATCGACTCTCCTCGTCGGCGGTGTGCTGCCGATGAAGGGGAGGATAAGAAGCGCCTGCCCCGGATGCGAGCGGACGCGCCTGCGCGGCCTTCCTGGGGGGCGAGCGGAAGCCGCCGGCGCCGCGCGGCTATTCCGCGCCGTCCCCGGCGGGACCGGAGCGGGCGGTGCGGCGGCGGAAGTACTCGATCTGCCACTTGCGGACCGCCGCGTTGTGGCACGCGAGGTCCGGGCAGAAGACGTGCGTGCCGTCGTTGCGCGACACGAAGTAGAGGTCCCGGCAATCCGAGGGGTGCAGCGCGGCCGCGAGCGCCGCCTCGCCCGGGCTCGCGATCGGCCCGGGCGGCAGGCCGTCCCTCGTGTAGGTGTTGTACGGGTGGGCCGCCAGCAGGTCCGCGCGAGTGATGTTCCGCGACCAGCGGCCGCCGTGACGCAGCATGGTGGCGTACATCACCGTCGGGTCGGTCTGCAGGCGCATGTGGCGGCGCAGCCGGTTGTGGAACACGCAGGAGATGTGGGGGCGCTCCTCGGGCCGCCCGGTCTCCTTCTCGATGATGGAGGCGAGCGTGACCGCTTCCTTCTCGGACAGGGTCACGCCCGGCGCCCGCCCCGCCTCCGCCTGCCGGTACGCCTGCCGGAAGCGCTCCACCATCGCCGCCACGATGGCGCGCGGGCGCGGGCTGCGGGTGAACGAGTAGGTGTCGGGGAAGAGGTAGCCCTCGAGGTTGCGGAAGGGGACGCCGAGCTCCCGCGCGAAGGCCGGGTCCCGCATCAGCGCCAGGAGGTCGCGGGCCTTGCCGAGCCCGGCGTCCTCGACGATGGCCGCGATCTCCTCCATCCGCAGCCCCTCCGGGACGGTGAACCGGTAGGTCTTCACGTCGCCCCGGTAGACGCGGTCCAGCACCTGCTCCGGGGTGAGGGGGCCCTGGAACGAGTACTCGCCGGCCCGGAGCTGCCGCCGGTCGCGCTTCACCCAGCGCAGATACCGCCAGGCGCGCCGCTCGTCGGAGAGGGCGCCTCCCTTCGTGAGGAGCCGCACCACGACGCGCGCGGACGAGCCCGGCGGGACGTCGATGAGCTTCTCCTCCGGGCCGCCGAACGGGGTGTCGCGGAAGGCGAGGAGGTCGGCGCGCAGGTAGAGGAGGGCGCCCGCGACCCCGGCGGCGGCGAGGAGCGCCAGCCCGGCGAGGAGCTTGAGCCCCTTCACGCCTCCCTCCCGTCGAGCCAGCCCTGGAGGATCACGGCGGCGGCCTCGGCGTCGATGACCGCGCGCTGGTCCCGCGCCGAGAGCCCGCGCTCGCGCAGCCGGGACTCGGCCTCGAAGGTCGAGAGCCGCTCGTCGAACAGGGCCACCGGGACCCCGAGCGCCGCCTCGAGCCGGGGCGCGAAGCGGCGAGCCAGCTGGGCGGACGGGCCCTCGCTGCCGTCCATGTTGAGCGGGAGCCCGAGCACCGCCTGCCCCACCTCGTAGTCCTCGGCCACGCGCTTCACCTCCGCGAGGTCGTCGGCCTCGCGGCTGCGCCGGACCGTGCGGAGGGCGCGGGCCGTCCGCAGCACGTCGTCGGCGAGGGCGAGGCCGATGGTGGCGCGGCCGAGATCGAGGCCGAGGTAGCGCATCGGCGCGCAATCTAGGCGGCGCCCGGCGGCCCGTCAAACGTCCGCCGCGCGACCGCGAGTGCGGGCCGCGGACCCTCGGGCCGGCGCGAAACGCTCCCGGGGCCGGGAAACCCGCCGATCCGGCGCTGGCACGCCGCGCGCTAAGCGGACCCGCGGCAGTGAACCCGAAGTTCCGAGGAGCCCACATGAACGTCATCCCCAGCTTCGCCCCGTCCGCGCCGCCCCCCGGCCCCGACCCCGCCGGCCCCGGCGGAGGGCTGCTCGCCCCGGGGACGCTCTCCCGCGGCGCGGCCGCCGCCGCCGCGGCCGGCATCTCGGCCGCCGCCGACGTGCTCCGCACCGTGCTCGAGGGCGACGCCAGCCTCTTCGGAGCGGATCGCGGGCGCGCCACCAGGAGCGGCGGCTGGACCGTCGCGCCGGAGTCGTCGCCGCTCGGGTCCACGCTCGGCTACGCGGGCTCGCCGGCGAGCGACGCCGGGAGCGCGGGCGGAGCGGCGGCGCCCCGCCAGAAGGTCCTGGCGTCGACCTTCCGGACCACGGTGCCCGCCGCCTCGACCTCGTCCAAGGCGAGCGCGAGCTCGAAGTCCGCGAGCCACGCCAGCTCGAGCTCCAAGTCCAAGAGCCACTCCACCTCGAGCTCGTCGAGCAGCCGGGGCGAGTACGCCTTCCTCGACGACCGGCGCGTCAGCGTGGAGGAGAAGCTCTTCCAGTTCATGAAGATCACGCAGAAGAAGGGCGACGACGAGCTGGTGCGGCTCATGAAGAACTACCGCGAGCTGCACGGGTCGAGCGCGCGCTCGAGCGCGAGCGCGAGCGGAAGCGGAAGCGGGAGCACCGCGCCGGCCAAGAAGTCGGACGGAGGGGGCGGGCTGTTCGGGTTCCTGGGCGACGTGGCCGGAGTGGTCGGCGACGCCGTGGGCGTGGTCGGCGGCGCGGCCGGGAAGCTGGCCAGCGAGGCCGGCGGCCCGCTCCTCGCGGCGGCGGCGACCGCGCTCGGCCAGCCGGAGCTGGCCCCCGTGGCGCTCTCCCTCGGCGGCGAGATCGGAAAGGTGGCCGGGGGCATCTTGAGCGAGGCCGCCGGGGCCGTCTCCGGCGCGCGCTCGAGCAGCGGCTCGAGCAGCGGCTCGAAGAGCTCCTCGTCCTCCACGAGCTCGTCCTCCTCCAGCAGCTCCGCGTCGGGCGACGCCGGCTCGCCGGACGAGAAGCTCGACATGCTCGAGATCCAGCGCGCGGTGGAGAAGCAGAACCAGATGTTCACCCTCATCTCCAACATCCTCAAGAGCCAGCACGACACCGGGATGGCGGAGATCAACAACGTCCGATGATCGGGAGCCGAACGTGAACCAGACGAGCACGATGGAGCGGCCGACGCTGGCCGAGCTGCAGGGCATGACCGCGGAGCTGGGGCGCGGGATCGCCGGCCTCGCCCGGGGGGAGCTGGAGGAGGGGAGGCTGGACGCGGCGCGGGAGATCCTGGAGGGGCTCGCCGTGACCAACCCGAGGGACCCCATCCCCTGGGCGATGCTGTCGCAGCTCGAGCGGCGGCGGGGGCGGAGCGTGGCGGCGCGGCTCTGCGCCGAGGTGGCCGTCCGGCTGGCGCCGGAGGACCCGCAGGTCCGACTGGTGCGGGCGGAGGCGCTGCTCGCCGACCCCCGCGAGGCCGAGCGCGGGAAGAGCGAGCTGGCCGCGCTCAGCGGGGAGGCGGGCGCGCCGGGCCTCCGGGCGCGCGCGCTCCTGACGGCGCTGGGCGACGCGGCGGCGCCACCCGCCCGCTAGACGGGGGCCGCGGCCCCCGAGGGGCGCGCCGGACGAGGACGAGGGCGCCGAAGGTACGCTCCCTTGCCCCGCCCCGCGCGCCCCCGTTATGTTCGGACGCGATCGGCGCCGGGGACCGGGCCATGACGCGTTTCCTGCTGGTGTGCCTCGCGGGAGCGGCCGGAACCGGCGCGCGCTATCTCGTCGCGCTCGGCTCCGCCCGCTACCTCGGCCCCTCCTTCCCGTTCGGCACCTGGCTCGTGAACGTCGCCGGGTCCTTCCTGCTCGGGGTCGTGGCGGTGCTCGGGATCGAAGCCGGCGCCCTCTCGCCGGACCTGCGGACCGTGCTCGCGGTCGGGGTCCTCGGTGGGTTCACCACCTACTCCTCGTTCAACCAGGAGGCGCTCGGGTTCCTGGCGCGCGGGGCCGTGCTGCAGGCGCTCGGCTACGTCGCGATCACGGTGACGAGCTGCCTCGCGTCCGGCGCGCTCGGGACAGCGGCGGCGCGCTGGATGAGCACCGGCTGACGAAGGTCAATTGTCGGGACGGCGCGCGGGGTTATCTCCGCGGCGTGGATGCGCCGAAGCCTTGACGCTCCGTGGTCATTTCATGGATAGTCCAAGCTGACCAGCCTGGGGCCCGAGCCCTTGGCCGGGGGGGCCGGCTCAGGGCCCGTACACCCACGAGAAGGAAGCGGACGAGATGGCGAACGGTACCGTGAAGTGGTTCAACGACGCGAAGGGTTACGGATTCATCTCGCAGGAGGGCGGCGAGGACGTCTTCGTCCACCACACCGCGATCAACATGGACGGCTTCCGCACTCTCAAGGAAGGGGAGCGGGTCGAGTTCGAGGTGGTGCAGGGCCCCAAGGGGCTGCAGGCCGCCAACGTTCGCCGTCCCTAAGTATCCGCACCGCAGTTCTCCGCGAGCGGCCCTCCGGATTCGAGAGGGCCGCTCGCCCGTTATGAGCATCGAGAGAAGGGGTTAGATGAGCGAGAAGGAAGAGGGCATCGAGGTACAGGGCACCGTCGAGGAGGCCCTCGCCGGCGGCATGTACCGGGTCAAGGTGGATCAGGGGCCCGTGGTCCTGGCCTACGCCTCGGGGAAGATGAAGAAGTTCCACATCCGCATCATCCCGGGGGATCGCGTGAAGCTGGAGCTGTCGCCGTACGACCTCTCCCGCGGCCGCATCACCTACCGAGACAAGTAGCTCCCGGTCGCGCGCCGCGAGGCGCTCGCCCCTCCTCATCCCGGCGGCCCGCCTCGATGGCATCTCCTCGCAGGAACTGGCTGGACTGGGAGCGCGGCATGGCCGTGCTCTTCATGGTCGAGGTGCACACCCTCGACGCCTGGATGGCGCCGGGCGTCGGCGGTGGGTTCCTGCACGACCTCCTGCTCATGATGGGCGGGTTCGCGGCCCCCTCCTTCCTCTTCATGGCCGGGCTCTCCCAGCAGCTCGCGTCCGCCTCCGCGGCGCGGCGCGGCGTCCCGCCCGCCGCGCGCCTGCGGGCGGCGCTGTCGCGGGCCCTCTGGCTGCTCTCGGTCGCCTATGCGTTCCGGTTCGCGGAGTTCGTGCTGGGCGGCGCCTTCCGCCTCTCCGGCGGCTGGCGCGACATCCTCCGCGTCGACATCCTCAACGTCATCGCCATCGCCCTGGCGCTCGCCGCGGTGCTCGACTTCCTCGCGCCCGGCCGGCGCGCGCTGGCGGTGTTCGTGCTCGCCGCGGCGGCCGTCGCCGGTCTGGCGCCGCTGGCCGCGGAGTGGCGGCACCCGGCGAGCCGCCTCCTCGACTACGTCTACGCCACCTTCCCGCGCGCCAACTTCTCGCTGGCCAACTGGTCGGCCTTCCTCCTCGCCGGGAGCGCCGTGGGGAAGCTGCTGCGGGATCGCGACCGCCCGGCCCTGCTGCTGGCGCTCGGCGGAGCGCTGTTCGCGGGCGGGTGGCTGGCCGACCTCCTGCCCGCCGTCTACCGCCACCAGGACTTCTGGCACACCTCGCCGAGCTGGTTCGCGATGCGGCTCGGGGGCGTGCTGGCCCTCACCTCGATCTGGCAGCTCGTGCCCGCGCGCGCCGCCGGAGCCCTCTCGGCCCTGCGGCTGCTCGGGCGCCACTCGCTCCTCGGCTACGTCGCCTCCATCGAGCTGACCTACGGCGTCTGGACGCACCCCTTCCACCGCACGCTGACCCTGGGCGGCACGCTGGCCGGGATCCTGGCGATGGTGGGCGTCACCTGGGCCCTCGCGGCGGTCGCGGAGCGCTGGGACGGGTGGCGTTCGGGCCGCGCCGCCCCGCCGCCCCCGGCCGTCCCCGCCGCCTAGCGACGCCGCCGCGGATCGCTCGCCGCGGCGATGGGAGGGGTTTTCTTCACGGGCTCCCCGCCGCGCGCGAAGGCGAGCGGAGCCGACAGCGCCTCCTGGAGCTGCGCGTCGTCGATGGCATCCACCGCGCGGAGCTTCCGGAGCAGCTCGCGCACGCGCGCCTCCCAGGCCTCGGTGAGCGCCCCGCGGACGTAGTACCGGTGGTAGCGGACCGGGTTGGGAATGATGCTGGCGAGGAAGGCGGCCTCCTTCGGCGTGAGCTCGCGCGGGTCCTTGTCGAAGTAGTGCCGGGCCGCCTCGCCGAGGCCGTAGATGCCCGGGCCCCACTCGGCGACGTTGAGGTAGATCTCGAGCAGGCGCGCCTTCGGCAGGGAGGCCTCGAGCGCCACCGTGAGCAGCGCCTCGCGCGCCTTGCGCGCCAGCGTCCGCTCCGGCGTGAGGAACAGGTTCTTCGCGAGCTGCTGCGTGATGGTCGAGGCTCCGCGCGTCAAGTGGCCCGCGTCCGCCCCCTCGGCGAAGGCGTTCCGCAGCTCGTCGAAGTCGAAGCCGTGATGCCCCCAGAAGCCGGCGTCCTCGGAGGTGGTCACCGCCCGGACCACGTGTCGCGGAAGCGCCGCGAGCGGCACGAAACGCGGGTTCTCCGGGCCCACCTCGATCGTGCGCGGCCGGCCCTCCGGGGCGGCCGGCCGGTAGCGGAAGCCGCGCGAGAGGAAGCAGCTCCGGTCGCCCGCGAGCCGGGAGAGGTCGAGCGCGGCGTCGAGCCGCCAGCGCTCGGCGCGGCGGAGGGGGCCGGACAGGTCGAAGCGGCCGGAGAGCGCGCCCGCGACGCGCGGCGCCTCGTCTCCGGGCCGGAGCGCCGGCGGCAGCGCCGC